>JAPUKZ010000475.1 GCA_027295405.1 Gammaproteobacteria bacterium | reverse complement strand
ATCAACCGTCGTCGCGACGCTCACCCGTCCAGCGATCAACCAGCACGGCGGTGCTTATCTGACCCAGCACGTTAACCGCACTGCGCATCATGTCAGGAATTCGACAATGCCAGTCAGTGGTGGGATCTTGGCCGTGTCCGCCGCCGGCATTGCGATATCAGATGAGAACTGGAGTCCTAGTTTCATTGCCGCCACGCCAATGATGATGCACGGAATTAACGTAATCCAGTAAAACACGAGCGTGAGTCCGCCAATTCGGCCAAGTTTTCGCGGGTCGCCAAGGCTCGCAACGCTGGTGAAGATGATGGTTACGATCAGGGGAATGACGACCATCCTGATCGCATTAATGAAGACGGTGCCGAAAGGCGCCGACCCCTGTGCAATCGCCATCAGCCACTCGTTGCCAGTAGCCGCGGCCGCGAGTCCGACCGCGAGTCCCAGCACCAGGCCCACCGCAATAGCCAAGTGGAGCATCACAGTTCCTTGTATTTAATTGAAAGGGTCGTGTGTACCAGCAGTGATTCTCTGCGCTTTACCCTCCCGTTTCAAGTGAACTACCCATCAACGATGGCCCGGGGCATTGGGTGGCCAAGGCCGCCGTCTCTCCTTTTATGCGGTCGGCCGTATATTGGCATTTAAGCGAAAAATATTACCCGGGTCATAGCGCCTCTTGATACCCAGGAGCCGCGAGTAGTTACCCTGGTAGTTTTTGTTCACCATACGTGCATTATCCTCATCCGCCTCATTGGTATAGAAACCGTGGGTAAAGGGCTGCAATGCACTCCAGTAGCGTTTGATGTAGCGAACATGCTCCGCGGCCGGAGCGTCAGGCTTCCAGCTCACAGTGGCAATCATATCGTGCTGCGCATAGCGGTGGGCAAAGGCAGTGGCAGCGGCGGGTACCCGGCTGATGGCACCTCCGGCTTGTTGAAAAATAATCTGCACAGATCTATCGGGGTGAGGTTCCATCCCTTCCACCAGGGTATCGATTAACTGTGGGCTTATCTCGGAGGGAAAACCACCCTTGAGGTAGGAGGCGGTAGAGCGCGGAGCCGTATTATCCCCACTGCGCTGCAGAGCCACATAGTCCACCGACTTGATTTCTCCAAGCATCGGTTTGCCCAGCGATTTCACCGGCGCCATTATCTTGTCGGCGTCTGTTGCAGGACCGCTGTAACACAGGGCCAGCAAGACGAACCCGTCCTTGCCGGAGGAGGGATAACCGGCAACCAAGTCAGTAGCCAGTTCATCAGGTGCGTTCATGGAGAACTCGGCGTAGAACGCCAACAGGTCGCGCAAGCGGCTCATGGGGTAGAATAGATTGCCCGCGATCACCTGCCTGTCCATCGCGTGCAGGTTAAATTCAAAAGAGGTCACCACCCCGAAATTACCGCCGGCACCGCGCACCCCCCAATACAGATCCGGGTTCTCTACCTTGCTGGCATGACGCAACCGGCCATCGGCACTCACCACGTCCAGCGCCCGCACGTTATCCAGAGCCAGGCCGAACCGGCGCGCAAGGCGGCCAAAACCGCCGCCGGTGGTCAGCCCTCCTACGCCGGTATGGGACACGGTCCCGGCGACTGTCACCAGGCCGTGGGCCATGCATTCATGGTCCATCAGACCCAGCAGACTGCCACCCGAGACATAGGCAAGCTTTTCGGCAGGGTCGACCCGCACGTGGCGGAAGCGGGACAAATCAATCATCATGCCGCCGTTACAAGTGGACTTGCCGGACGTGCTATGGCCACCGCATTTAACTGCCACCACCAGGTTGTTCTCGCGCGCGAAATGCACCGCACTGCTCACATCGGCGACGCCGCTCGGCTGCACAATCAGCGCCGGGCGCTTGTCGATGGCCGGGTTCAACACCTGCCGGGCCATCTCATAGGCTTGATTGCCAGGCAGCAGCAGAGGGCCGCGTAAACTGTCCGCCAGTTCCTGTACCGACGCTTGCCTGAGGGTAGCCTGCTGACCAGCGGCGGTTATTGCATCTATATCACCGGGGATCTCCATCAACGCTGCAGCTAGTGCGCGATGGGCGGGGAACAAAGCCGCAACAGTGGCTACAGCCAATGTGGACTGACAAAATTTACGTCGATTCACGGTGATTCTCCAGCAGCCGCACTTATGTGTCACTGCATCAGTGTAGCTGACCATAGTAGCCTTGCGGGACAGGCTGTTTTCTTTACCCGCCAGCTTCTCTCCAGGCCAGGAAACGGCCTTGCAGCATCCGACGAGGCAGGGTTTGTCAAGGGTGCCATACTGTCAGTTGATGGTGGTGTCGTGGCGGGATGAAACCCATTGCCAACTGTCTTCGGTCGCCTACAGGGAAAGATTGCCGGATTCACGTGAGAGAATATTGAGGAGACTACATGTTTGCAGATGACATTCTCGGCCCCGTGAGGCAGTGGGGCTACCTGGTGAAGGATCTGGATGAGGCCATGGATTGCTGGATCAATCAGCTTGGAATTGGCCCCTGGTGGGGTTATCGGAATGTGCCAGCCAGGTCCGTGGTTGATGGACAAGAGAGTGACATCATAATGAGTGTGGGGCTTGCCTATCATCAGGGGATGCAGATTGAGTTGATTCACCAGACTAATGATGCCAACTCGCCCTACCGCTATTTTTATGAGAGTAGCGACGACGCGCAGGTATTGCAGCAGGTGGCCTACATGGTGCCAGACGTTGAGGCGGCTATTTCCCAATGTCAAGCACGCGGTATGCATGAAGTGGGCCGGATTCTTCCCGGCCCGGATACTGCGTATGTTTATATGAGTTCGCCTGCCATGAAGGGATTGGCAATCGAACTGATGCCGCATGACCAGGGTTTTCTCGACGAATACCAGCGTTGCGCGGCTGAAGCTGCGCATTGGAATGGTGAAGACCCCTACCGCCTGATTTCCTTTTGAGTATAGTACGAATAAACCACCTGCCGAGGCCGTCGAAGCCTGAAGTCTCCTCAGGGATTTGCTGATCACGCCCATTGCGGAAAACACATCCCCGTTTGGTTAACCCTGGCGCTCGATCTTCAACTCATTCCCGCATCAATTTCGCGCACCACACAGACGTGAACCAGACTGACCCAACGCCGTGCTCTTCAGCGCCTTTTTAGGGGTGAAACAAGCTGTGTGAAACTACTCAAAGACTTCTTCGGCAACCAGTTAAATCCATTTTCCCGTAGTGTGACGAATCTTCCATACCGCAATCATATCGATAGGCGTAATGCGACCACGCCAGCGATACCCGGGAAGTTGGCCTACCTGTCTGTAGAGGGCTTGAACATCCGCAGGTATCTCCTGTCTGGTTCTACCTTGCATAAAAAGAAATAGCATTGGCAGTTGGTACTCTCGCACTTGGTAACGAATCAAACGATTTAAATAAGCCCACCAGTGCTTAGGTTTTTTGGGGGAGAACGAATCAAAACTGAATCGTGCATTGCGGGCGAACACTACTCGCTGGCTGGAGTAGTTTAGGCTGTCGAAGTCGAGTCGCCCTTTGGCCAGGCAGGTAACAAAAAAATCCTCCCCCACAAGACCAACGGGAATGAATATCCGTTGTTCACGGAGCTCCACCAAAAAATCACCACGCAGAGCATAGAGGTTTCCGGCAAGCCTACCCATGCTAACCATACGCCGGGACCAGACAGCGCGACTACGCCCGGAGGCAGGCAGACCGCCTGCGGCAACGGCTTGGGGTGAAGCCATCAGGGTCTTGTGGAGTTCTGTGAATGCCTTGGCTTCTATCACTACATCGCCATCGATAAAAAAGTGGCACTCGCTTTCAGGCGCAATGTGGTGTGCGTAGTGATTCCAGGCGTTGGCTTTATCCGGCATATTAATAATGACTAGCTGTATGGTTGGGTATTGTGTGGCGAACTTTTCGACCACCTGTGCTGTATTGTCTCTGCAACCGTTGGCGAGCACATGGATGGGGAAGTTCTGTGTTTCGCTTTGCGACAACACACTTTTCAGGCAGCGGAGGATATTGTCCGCCTCGTTATGGGCGAAGATGGCGACAGACCACTTTTTGTTGCTAGTGTTGATCATTCTACATGCGTGTGATTTGCCTTTGATTGACGGGAATCTATCCGCGCTTGTCGACAGCAGAATAGCACAGCTGAATGAGTCCCTTCGTAGCCAGCGGGTGCATGTCCCACTCTCACTGACAGCTACCTGCCAGCTACCTCTAGTATCTCGGAAAGTGGGCCGGAGTATCTATACTGTGCCAATGTAGGTGAGACACCCGTTCTAGTGTAAATTACTGTAGGGCGGCGAGGACATCACCTATGTTTGGTCGATTGAAAGACTCTGATGCTGTGGCGCCGGTGGAAAGTATAGTACGAATAAACCACC
>JAPUKZ010000474.1 GCA_027295405.1 Gammaproteobacteria bacterium | reverse complement strand
AAGGCGTTCTGGAAGAAGTGATCATTACCGGTAGCCGTAGCCAGAAGCCCCGCTCCGTTACCGATTCACCGGTTCCGGTCGATGTATTTTCCTCGGAGGACTTCAACAGTCTGGGGAATTCCCAGGACATTACCGACAACCTGAAATCCCTGGTGCCATCCTATACCGCGACACCCGCCACGGGTGACGGCAGCGCCTTTATCCGTCCTACGTCCCTGCGCGGCACGGCTCCGGACCAGGTACTGGTGCTTATCAACGGCAAGCGTCGCCACCGCTCGGCACTGGTACAGTTTTTTGCCCCTGCAGCCGGTAACGGCGCCCACGGTGTCGACATTGGCATGATTCCAAGTATCGGCCTGAAGAGCGTAGAAGTGTTGCGCGACGGCGCTGCGGCCCAGTATGGATCTGACGCGATTGCCGGTGTCATGAACTTCCGTATGAAAGATGACGATGAAGGCGGTAGAGTCATGGTTCAGTACGGCGAATTTTTTGACGATGAACAGAGCTTCAAAGTCGGCGCCAATGCCGGCTTCAGTCTGGGCGGCAAAGGCTTTATTAACGTGACTGGCGAGTATATGGAGAATGACGCGCTGTCACGCGGCATCATCCGCCCGGATGCCCAGGCGCTTCTTGACGCCGGTGCGCAGGGTATTGGTGCCGACACCCCCTTCGACGACGCGCCTTTTACACAAACCTGGGGGCGCCCGGAAGTGGAAGGATATCGACTGTTCCTGAACTCCGGCTATGACTTGAGCGATACCTCCGAGATCTATTTCTTTTCTAACTATGCGGACACCGATGGACGCTACCGGTTCTTCTACCGCAACCCGGATCACTCCAGCCTCGCGAAACTGGTCGACGAATTCGGCTACGATGGAGCCCTGCTGGAGACGGGATATACCCCCTATCTGGATGGTGCGCAGACCGATTACAGCCTGGTCGGTGGCTGGCGAGGCAATTTCGCCAACGAGATGTACTACGACTTCAGCGTCGGCTACGGTATAAGTGAACTGGACTACTTCCTGAATAACACCACCAACGCCGGTCTTGGCCTGGGTGCTGATGGCGAGCCGCTACAGCGCGGCTTTGATGTGGGCGGTTACGAACAGCAGGAAATCAATATCAACGCCGACTTTTCCAAGGCGCTCAGCGACAGCCTGAACCTGGGCTTTGGTCTGGAATGGCGGGAAGAGCAGTACACCATTAACACGGGTGAGGTCAATTCCTACATCGAAGACGGCTCCAACGGTTTGAACGGCTTCTCGCCACGGGATTCCGGCGAGTTTGAACGCGATAACTCTGCGGTCTACGCCGATCTGGAGTGGGATGTTTCCGACAGTTGGCTGGTGCAAGTTGCGGGCCGCTATGAAGACTTCTCCGATTTCGGCAGCACCGCTAATTACAAACTGGCCAGCCGTTTCAACGCCACCGATTGGCTGACCCTGCGCGGTGCGGTGTCCACGGGCTTTCATGCGCCCACGCCGGGACAGTCCAATGTGCGCACCACCATCACCACCTTCGATGGTGTCACCGGCTTACAGATTGAAGAGGGCCTGGTGCCTCCCACCAGCCCGATAGCGGTGGCGAATGGCGGTACCGAACTGAAAGAAGAAGAGGCGACCAACTACAGCTTCGGCTTCACCAGTGAAATCGGTGACTTCACCAGCCTGACGGTGGATTTCTACCTGATTGAGGTGGACGACCGCATCTACCGCTCGGGTGACATCCTGACGGATTCCGGTCAAACCATCTCCTTCTATACCAACGCACTGGATGTAGAGCACCAGGGTATGGACCTGGTGTTGAACTCCGATGTGGAGTGGACACCCACGGTCAGTACCGTGTTCACTTTTGCCTACAACTACAACGAGATTGAAGTGACAGGGCAATCCCCAGTGAACGGCATCGACCCGGTGAGTCAGGGCAATATCGAGGATATTGAAAACAACTATCCGGAAGATCGTTTCGTCCTGACAGCCAATACCCGCTTCATGGAGGATTGGTGGTTCATGATTCGCGCCAACTACTACGGTGAGCACTACGATGAGCGGGGTCGAATCAATGACGATGTTGACCCCAGCGCCAAGATTGACGAGATCATCTTCGTCGACCTCGAATTGGGTTGGGATATCACTGAAAACTGGAATGTCACCCTGGGTGGCTCCAATGTCTTTGACGAGTTTGTCGATGAGATTGGCCCACCCAACGCGAATCGCCTGAGTGTCGGCTTGCAGTACCCTCGTCGTACCGCTGCCAACTATGAAGGTGGATCCTGGTACGCCAGGGCGAGTTACAAGTTCTAGCGCAATACCAGTCACGACATAACGCGCAAGCGTTCAATACCCCGCACTGACACCGCGGGGTATTTTTTTTTGCCGAGCACTAGCGGCAGGTACAGATGAGATGAAGAAGTACGAGGTAGTTGTGTGTGGTGCCGGCATCGTCGGAATCGCCACTGCTTACTATTTGACCCGCAAATACGGACAAAAAAATCTCCTGCTGCTGGACAAACTTCCGCCCATGACCCTGACCACCAGCAAATCAGGTGAGAACTTTCGTGACTACTGGCCCCAGACCTGCATGACCGAATTCTGCAGCCACAGCCTGGATCTGATGCAGGAGCTGATAGAGACACACGGCGATGTCTTCAAGCTGCGCAGCAGCGGCTACGATTTTGTCAGCGAAAAAGCCGACAGGGAAATTTTTGCCTCGGCCCAGGCAGGTACCCAGATCAGCAGTGTGAGCCGTACGAGTGATGCCACAGCGCTGCGCCGCGACTACCCCTGGCTCAGTCCGCAGATTCGACAGGTGGCACATATCAATCGCGCCGGTGCTGTCGATGTTTACGCCCTCGGTACGCTGATGCTGAACCAGGCGAGAGCCGCCGGCACGGCGCTGGCCATGGGGGAGGTCACCGGCATTGAGGAACTGCCAGACTCGGGATACCGCCTTCACGTCAGCGCAGCGGCGGAGTCTCGGGTGCTTGAAACTTCCAGTCTGGTGCTGGCGGCGGGGCCGTTTGTGAACGGCCTGGCCCGGATGTTGCGCATTGAAGTGCCGGTGACATCCATACGCCAGCATAAATTTGTCATTCCCGATCCGCAGGCGGTGATTCCGGAAAACATGCCATTCACCATATTCGCCGATTCACAGCATCTCGAGTGGGATGATGACGAGCGCGAGTTGATCTCGGAGGATCCTGAGTATCACTGGCTGCTGGAGGAATTTCCTCCCGGCCTGCACATCAAACCGGAAGGCAGCGGCCACATCAAACTCGGCTGGGCCTACAACCGCAAGGTGGAATCACCCGACTGGAAGGCCGCCTCCGACAAGCACTTTCCGAACATCGTGATGCGAGGTGCCAGTCGATTTATACCCGGTTTGCGACAGTACCGGAACTCGATACCCACCCCCATCGCGCAGTTCAGTGGCTACTACACTCGAACCAGGGAAAACTGGCCGCTCATCGGACCACTCGAAAAACCGGGGCTGTTTGCGGCGGCGGCTCTCTCTGGCTACGGCACCATGGCGGCCTGCGCCGCCGGTGAATTGTGCGCCGACCACATGCTGGGCGCAGCCACCCTGCCCGCCTACGCCCGCAACTTTCATCCCGAGCGCTACCACGACCAGGAGATAATGGCGGAAATTTCCACCCTCTCAAGTGATGGACAACTATGAATACACCAGACTCCCTGAACGCCAACATTCGCGAGTTGCAGCCCTCCGCAACTCTTGCAATCAACGAAGAGTGCCAGCGACTGCAAGAGTCCGGCCGGAAAATCTTTCGGCTTGGATTTGGTCAGTCACCGTTTCCTGTACCGGACACGGTGGTCGCCGCCCTGCAGAACAACGCACACCAGAAGGCCTATCTGCCCACCCAGGGCTTGCCTGCGCTGCGCCAGGCCGTGGCGGCATACTTGCAGCGCAATGAACAGCTGGACTGTGATGCATCACAGGTCATGGTGGGCCCCGGCAGCAAGGAATTGATGTTTCTGTTACAGCTCACATACGAGGCAGAGCTGCTGCTGCCGGCTCCCACCTGGGTTTCCTACGCACCGCAAGCGGCCATTATCGGTCGAGAAATCAGTTGGCTACAGTGTGACCTGGACCAGGCCACGGGCCTGGATCCGCAGCTGTTGGAACAGCACTGCCAAAACCAACCCGGACGCACGCGCCTGCTGGTTCTGAACTACCCCAGTAATCCCACCGGCAATACCTACACCGCGGACCAGTTGCGCGCACTGGCAGACGTCGCCAGACGTCATCGGCTACTGATCTTGTCCGACGAGATTTACAGCGGTCTCAACTTCGCCGGTGAGCACATTTCCATCGCCCGCTACTATCCCGAGGGCACAATCGTCAGCAATGGCTTGAGCAAGTGGTGCGGCGCCGGTGGCTGGCGCCTGGGTGTTTTCGTCTTTCCCCGGGAACTGGCCTGGTTGCAACAGGCGATGGCAGCCCTGGTGACAGAAACCTTTTCCGCGGTTAGCGCCCCAGTGCAGTATGC
>JAPUKZ010000473.1 GCA_027295405.1 Gammaproteobacteria bacterium | reverse complement strand
TAACTGGAAGCTGGTCATCGACGCTTTCAGTGAGGGCTATCACCTGAAGAGCCTGCACAAAGATTCGGTGGAGCCCTTTTTTGAAGACCACGGGGCGGTATTTGAAAAAATGGGTTTGCATTCACGCTCAGTGGGGGCCCGCCAGGAGATCCTGAACGCGAAAACCCTGGCGGAATCCGAGTGGGACTTCCGGGCCTGGACTACACCCTTTTATACCTTGTTCCCCAATACGGTGCTGGTGTTTCACCCCGACTGGGTATCGCGAATCACTGTCTTCCCGGACGGCACGGACCGGTCTGTTGTCTACCATGACATGCTGGTACCGCAGGATGCCGATCTGGAAGCCACATACTGGGACAAGACCTTTGCCTTGATCAACCAGCAGGTCTTCGCTGCAGAGGATATTTCCGTGTGTGAAAACATCCAGTCAGCGGCGCGTTCCGGCGCCGACACGCAATGGATCACCGGCGGATTGGAAACCCCGGTACTGTGGTTCCATCAAGCTTGCCGGGCTGCTATGGGCGCTTGAACGATGGCGCCGGATACCGACTTGATCAGGGTTTGTAGCGGCTACCAAACTGGTAGCGAGACGCTGGATGGTACAGTGTCGTCCGGGTGACGACCTGCTGTTTTACCCAGGTTCTCCGAAACAACACCAGACAGGGTTCATCGGGGGACATGCTCAGTAATTTGCTGGTCGACTTGCTGGGCATGGCTGCCTGAACGATTTGTTCAATTTCATCAATTGAGCTGCTTATCTCCAGCAAATATTCCGTCGTTGTCTTAGCGGAGAAATCCTCCTCCATATAGGCCGGCGCAAATGCAGGGTGAACATAGCGCTCCTCCAGCTGGATGGGGCTGCCGCTCTCACTGTGCAGAATCACCGATTGAAACAAGCGCGCTCCAGCTGCAATATTGAAGTAGAGCGCTGTTTCAGGAGTAGCACGGACCGCCTGGAGCGAGATCACTTTGCTTTCATGAACATGGCCGCGGTGCGTGATTTCCTCGGCTATATTGCGTATTTCGAGAGGATGGGACTGGGCTCGTTTTTCCGCCACGAAAGTGCCAACGCCCGACACGCGCACTATATAGCCTTCATTGGTCAGTTCGCGCAGAGCGCGATTAATCGTCATGCGGGAAATCGACAGCACCTTGACCAACTCGTTCTCGGAGGGGAGACGCCTGCCCTCTCCCCAATCATCCTTGTCGATCAACTCCAGGATGTGTTGCTTTACCATCTGATACAGTGGTATCCCTGCGCTATTGGTCGCCATGTTTTTCTCTCTGGTAAAAAAGCAAAGTCGTGTTTCAGAAACGTGCTTACCTGATAGTGAACCATTAATCCAGTCTATAGTGGGTCAGAGGCTGGCTGCTCTAATCGCCGCGCGGAAACTATTCACGATGCCTTGTTCATGCAGGTGGCGCCCATTTTCAATGACTCGCTTACCGCCGGTAATGACGTCGGTGATCGGGTTGCTGTTACCGGAAAAAACGAAGCAGTCCAGCAGTTGATCCTGCAGACGGCCCGCCAGGATCGGGTGTTCGGGATCCAATACCACGAGGTCGGCACGATATCCAGATTCGATGCTTCCGGTCAATTTGCCAAGCGCTTGCGCACCACCGTTACAGCACCGCTGCCAGAGATTGCGCCCAACGTGGGGAGTAGTGCCATCGGCGGCAATATTGCGCCGTCGGGAGATCAGGCGCTGACCGTATTCCAGCCACCGCAACTCTTCGATCGGGCTTACCGAGCTGTTGCTATCCGAACCCACCCCGATTCGCCCCGAGCTATCAAGGAAAGGCGCCAACGGAAACAAGCCGTCTCCCAGGTTGGCTTCGGTCGTTGGGCAGAGGCCGGCAATCGCCTCACTGCCAGCCAATCGCACGGTCTCCGCTTCCGTGAGGTGAGTGGCATGAACCAGGCACCAGCGCCGGTCAAGCTGCAAATTGTTTAACAGCCACTCCACCGGGCGCAAGCCGGTGTGCGCTACACAGTCCTCAACTTCTTTCACCTGCTCGGCGATATGAATATGGATGGGGGCATTTGTGTCCATCTGTGAAAACGCCGACGTGACCTCGAGCAGGGCAGCCGCGGGTACGGCACGCAGGCTATGGGGCGCAACACCAATACTGACCTGTGGATCGGAGCCGTAGGCCTGTTGCAGCTTCTGCACGAGCTCCAGGAAAGAATGCACGTCGGCATGTGTGAATCGTCTCTGGCCTTCGGTTGCCGTCTGCTCGCCGAATCCAGAGCTCATATAAAGCACCGGCAAGTGAGTCAGGCCAATGCCCGTAAGCTGTGCTGCAGCGACGATTGCATGCGACATGGTTGCCACATCAGCATAGGGCCGGCCTGAGGCATCATGGTGAACATAGTGGAACTCCGCCACCGATGTGTAGCCTGCCTTCAGCATCTCCAGGTAAAGTTGCGCGGCGATCGCCTGTAGCTGTTCCGCTGTGATCTGCCCGACAAACTCGTACATGAGCTTACGCCAGGACCAGAAACTGTCGCTGGGATGGGCCCGAAATTCCGCGAGCCCTGCCAGCGCCCGCTGGAAGGCATGACTGTGCAAATTGGGCATGCCCGGCAGGGCGACCCCCGCAATATGAGTACTGTCGCCGCGCCTGGCGTCGGCACACACTTCCGCTATCTCCCCTGCCGGGGTCACCGACAGCTGAACATTGCGAGCCCATCCGCCAGGCAGCAACACGGTATCGAAAAAGTAGCTCTTCACTTTTTTGTTATTGACTATACCTGTATATATAGGAATTATAGGCGATGAATCAAACAGGGTAAACTGCTAAGCGCCGTAATCTTCACTGGAGGTTAATCGAAATGAAGCCGTGGGACAGGCTCTGGTTGAACGTCAA
>JAPUKZ010000472.1 GCA_027295405.1 Gammaproteobacteria bacterium | reverse complement strand
GTCGCGGTTACAACCACATCTGCTGGTTGACCCGCGATGCCCGGGCCTCCATGGACCACATGCTGGCCAATGGCGCCACCGAGGTGATGCCCTTTGAGGAGTTCCCCACCTACGACGGTTTCGTGGTGCACGATCCGGAAGGGCGCTGGATCGAGATCATGGAGTACACCGACGATAACTTCCGCGTACAGGAATTTACCCACGCCCCCTCGGGGGAGTGTGGCCTGGAGATAGTTGGCAATGCCGAAATTTGCGGCGACGTGGAGGCCATGAGCCAGTGGTACCAGGAGGTGCTGGACCTGCGGGTGCTGGAGGAGTTCCGGGACGACAATGATCACTTGGTGGTGCTGAGCGATAAGGACTACGACCCGGACGGACGGCGCTCTCTCTTTATGCTGCAAAATGCGCGCTCGGATTTTGAGAAGCAACACATGGCGGAGCACGGCCCCTATATCTCGGCCATTATTTACCAAGCCAGGAATGTGGAACGCGCTTACGAAGACGGGGTCTGGGCCGGCATGCTGGAGTTGCAGAAACCGACCCGCGACCCGCTGACCGGGCTGGTTACTGCCTATTTGCGTGAGCCCTGTGGCAGCAACGTCATTATGCTCACCGAGCACTACGCACCTGGCGCCAGCAGCGCCATGGCAGCCTAGGGCTACGCGGTGATACTGGCGTTTGCCCACCCCGGCCTGGTGGTTGACGATGTGGAGCGGGCGCGCGAATTCTACGAGCAGATGTTTGGCTTTCGCGTAATCAGCGATGAGGGTTGGTCTGATAACCCCATCGTTGACGGCGCCATCGGAAGTGAGGGATCCCGCAGTCGCGGTTACATGCTGGCGGGGCACAACTGCTTCCTGGAATTGTTTGAGTTTGAAGCGCCCGAGCAAAAGGCACCGCACCCGCTGCAACTGGGACCCCATGAGCAGGGCATACGGCATATTTCTTTCTATGTGGATGACTGCCGCAAGGAGTACCAGCGTTGTCTGTCTCTGGGCGGACTGCCCCTGGGGCAACCTGCACCCAGGGAAACGGGTGTGAACGCGGTCTACATGCGCGATCCCTGCGGCAATATTATCGAGTTGTGTGAAATTCCCCGGCCGGACGAGAATCCAGCCCTGTTACCCGGGATCAAATGTCTTAACGAGGAGTTGTGCTGATGTTCAGTCTTGAAGGAAAAACAGCGTTTATCACCGGCGGTTCTTCCGGTATCGGCCGGGCGGTCGCCGAGACCTTTATTGCCAACGGCGCCAGGGTCGTGATAGCAGACATCGTCGCCACGGGTGATGCCGCCAGTGAAATCGGCGCCACCGGCGTGCACTGTGATGTCAGCTCTGAGGCCAGTGTCGCCGAAGCGCTGGGTGCCGCGGTTGCCGTCCTGGGTAAAAATCTCGATATCGTGGTGCTCAATGCCGGGGTCGGAGATGTAGGCCCCGACCTCAGCGAAACCGAGCAGGCGCTGATTGAAAAGGTCACCCGTATCAACCACTGGAGTGTGATCTACGGCCTCAAGCATGCGCCCGCCCATATGAATGACGGTGGCTCGATTATCAGCACCGCATCCATGGCGGCCTTTATCAGCGTGCCGGGTTCAGCGGTGTATTCCGCCGGCAAGCGCGCGGTGACCAGCCTGACGGAAATGGCGGCGCTGGAATTGGGTAATCGCGGAATCCGGGTCAAGTGCGTGTGCCCGGGCTACACCGCCACCGCCCTGGGCAGCGGCGAAGAGGGGCAGCGCATTTGCGAAGCGTTCACGGCGCTAGGTCGCGTCGCCGAGGTGGATGATATGAGCGGCGTGTACCTGTTCCTGGCCTCCCAGGCCAGCCGTTATATGACCGGCCAGTCGCTGAAAGTGGATGGCGGTTGGGACTGCGGGCCGACCGCCACCCTGCTGGAACTGGTTACCGGCAGCAACCAGGCGCCCGGCTGAAGCCACTGCTTTCCTGCCGGGGGCTATCCCGCCGGCATCACGGGCTGTTTGCTGGCCTGCTTCTCTCCGCCAACTCGCGGGTAATTTCTGTCCCCGGAACCCTGGAAGAGTCATGCAAGCCATATGCAAATATCATTCACGCAGGTGTGATCTGTATCAAAGAGGTTCACAAGTATCATTACAAGGTACAAAAATATACTGTTAATCAGTTTCCTGGTATCTATACTAAAATTGTCTCTCTAGAGATGAACCTACCCATCCAGAGACTTGTGGCCCGTCCCGGGGCCGGCCGTTTTTTAGGGGCAAGAAGGGACGATAACGATGAGCAACCTGGCTGTTTCACCTGAAGCATCAACCTCAGCACCGGATACTTTCGCCATCTCCTCGCGCACCGCGCAAGAAAAACGGATTGCCGCAAACTGGCTACACCGCCTGCGCCGTTGCCTGGGCCCCGAACAAGCAGATTTGTTTCGCAGTGCGACCCGGACTGCGGGCATCAGCCAGGCGGATATTGATCACGCCCAGCAAATCACCCAGACCCAACTTGACCAGGTGAGCCGCTTTGTTCGCAACGAGGTTCCGGACATTACCCTGCGCATGTTTGCGGCGGCGGAAGTACTGGATCTGGGCTTGACCGGTTACGCGGCCACTAACAGCGGTTCGATCGGACGCGCCCTGGATATTCTCTACCAATACCACAGCCTCACCTCCGACCGTTATACCGATCAATTGGAAGTGCGGGGTAACGAGGCGGTGATCACTACGATTCCCCTGTTTGGTCATCTCCAGGACATGCAAAATATTGTCGAAGACAGTTTCACCGGCAACTGGCGCAGCCTGCAGCTGTTGCTGGGCCCCGCCTTTGAGCCCGCCAGGGTAAAACTGTCTTTTCAACACGCGGCGCCGGGCCATGCGGCAACCTATGAGTCGGTGTTCGCCGGCGCCCGTATTAAATTCTCCACCACCGTCAGTGAATTGCGTTTTCCTGCACACTGGCTCAAGTGCCCGGTAGACCACGCCATGCAGGGTATGGAAGATGTGTACACCGCCATGTGCGAACGGGTGCTGGGCCCGGGAGACGGGGTCAAGGACACCGCCCAGCGGGTTCGCCGCCTGTTGCTGAGCCGCCCGGGGCGACGCATGTACCGGTTGGAGGAGGCCGCCGAAACCCTGCGCCTGTCCACCACCCAGTTGCGCAAGCGCCTGTACCGAAAAGGCACCAGTTACAAGGCCCTGGTTCTGGAGATTCGCATGGAATTATCCAAACATTATTTGCTGGATAC
>JAPUKZ010000471.1 GCA_027295405.1 Gammaproteobacteria bacterium | reverse complement strand
AGCCAGTTGCCGGGTGGCGATCACCGCCAACTCACGGGCCTGTTCCAGGTCGTACTCGCCCTGCAGGTACCCCCACATCTGCCGATAGCCCACCGCCCGCACCGCGGGCAAATCCAGGTGCAAATCCCCGCGCTGGTATAGCCCCCGGACCTCTTCCACCAATCCTGCGTCCAGCATCAGCCGCAAACGCTGCTCGATACGGGCGTGTAACAACTCCCTCGGGCTGGGGCAAATAGCCAGCTGCAGCACATTGTAGGTGTCACTGAGCACCGCCTCTCGCCGGGCCTGCTGGCGGCGCAGCCATTCTGTCATGTTCACCCCACTGGAGAGAGTCACTTCCAGCGCCCGACCCAGACGCTGGGAGTGGTTGGGATGAATGCGCTGAGCGGCCTCCGGATCAACTTCTGCCAGGCGCCGGTGCAGGGCGGGCCAGCCCTTTTCAGCTGCTTCGCGCTCCAGCTGTTGCCGAATTTCCGGGTCAGCCGGTGGCAGGTCGGCCAGCCCCTGCAGCAGGGCCTTGAAATACAACATAGTGCCGCCCACCAGCAGCGGGGTTTTCCCCGCAAGAACAATTTCTTCAATCGCCGCCCTGGCATCCTGGCAGAACTCCGCCACCGAATAGGGCTGCAGCGGATCGCGAATATCTATCAAACGGTGGGGATATTCGGGTTTGGCGCTGCCGATATCCAGACCACGATACACCAGCAACGAGTCCACGCTGACCAACTCGCAGGACTGCTGCTCAGCCAACGCAATAGCCAGGTCGGTTTTGCCGGAGGCGGTGGGTCCCAGCAGGCAAATCAGTGCGGGCCTGGTCTGCTCGACCATCTATCGGCCCCGCAGGAACAGTTTGTCCAGTTCCTCCAGGGACAGCTGGGTCCAGGTGGGCCGACCATGATTGCACTGGCCGCTGCGCTCGGTCGCTTCCATATCCCGCAACAGCGCATTCATCTCCGGTACCGTGAGACGTCGATTGGCCCGCACTGAACCGTGACAGGCCATGGAGGACAGGATTTCATCCATATGGGCTTTGATCCGATCGCTGGTGCCATACTCCAACAGATCCGACAACACATCCCGCAATAACGGTTCCAGCTCAGAATCACGCAGTGCCACCGGCACCTCCCGCAACACCAGGGCTTCCTCGCCGACCCGCTCAACCCGCAATCCCAACTCGGCGAACAGCTCGGTGTGGGATTCGGCACACTCGGCCTCACGCTGGCTCACGGCAACGGTCTGGGGGACCAACAGGGGCTGACAGCGAATGCCCTCGGTGCCGTACGCGGATTTCATGCGCTCATAAGTAATTCGCTCGTGGGCGGCGTGCATATCCACCAACACCAGGCCGGCGCTGTTCTCGGCCAGAATGTAAATGCCCTGCAATTGCGCCAGTGCATAACCCAGCGGCGGCACATCTTCCGCCGCGGTATCCTCAAGCCGCGGCATGGCAACGGCTGCCGTTGCGGGAGCGTAAAGTTCACGATAACCCCGCACAGAGTCCTGCACCTGGCCAGTGTCAGCCGGACGCGGCGCTCCCCAACCCAGAGCTCCCTGCATCGCTGTGGATTCAGGGGCAAAGGGCGAAGCCGTCGCTGCCTCGTTCTGCTGCAGCGCTGCCAGGGCATCGGAGGGCCGCACGTCGGCCAGTGCCCTGTGCAGCGCCCGGAAAATAAAATCGTGCACGGTGCGCCCGTCGCGAAACCGTACCTCGTGCTTGGTCGGATGTACATTGACATCGACCAGGGCGGCATCCAACTCGAGATACAGGACGAAAGCCGGATGGCGGCCGTGATACAGCACATCGCGATAGGCTTGCTTGATGGCATGAGCGATCAGTCGATCCTTGATGACCCTGCCGTTGACGAAGAAATACTGCAGATCCGCCTGGCTGCGGGAAAATGTCGGCAAGCCGACCCAGCCCCACAATTTCAGCTCCGGCAGATCGGTCTCAATATACAGGGCCTGCTCCATGAAGGCCGGCCCACAAACGCTGGCGACCCGGCGTTCGCGCTCGGCCTGGGTATCACAGCGACGTAACTGATGCACCACACGCTGGTTGTGACGCAATTGAAAACCCACATCGTAGCGGCTTAGCGCCTGCCGTTTGACCACCTCTTCCACGTGGTTGAACTCGGTTTTTTCGGTACGCAAGAATTTGCGCCGGGCCGGGGTATTGAAAAACAAATCCCGCACTTCCACCGTGGTCCCGCGTGGATGTGGCGCCGGTTTCAGTTCCACCTCCATATCCCGCCCCGCGGACTCCGCTCGCTGGCCAGCACTGCCGTCATCGGCGGTATTGGAGGTGATACTCAGGCGCGACACAGAACTGATGCTGGCCAGGGCCTCGCCGCGAAAGCCCAGACTGGAAACCCGCTCCAGATCTTCCAGCGACGCGATCTTGCTGGTGGCGTGGCGGCTCAGGGACAGGGGCAGTTCCTCTGCCGCGACGCCCTCGCCATCATCACGCACCCGTATCAACTTGGCACCGCCCGCCTCGACATCAATTTCAATACGCCGGGTACCCGCATCCAGACTGTTCTCCAGTAACTCCTTGACCACCGACGCCGGCCGCTCGACCACTTCACCAGCGGCGATCTGATTGACCAGACGGGGGCTTAAAAGCTTGATACGGGACATCAGGAGGCGGGTATTTTGAGCTTTTGGCCCACTTGAATCGAGCTGCCGGGCAAGCCGTTATGGGCGCGCAGGGAGGCGACACTGACATTGAAATGCTGGGCGATCTCCGACAGGGTATCGCCGCGAATAATCACATACTCACGCTGCTTGCCCTGTCTTTGCCAGGCCAGCAAAGTGTCGGCAGGGGGGTGTTCAACAAACCACGATCTGACCCCGGTGTATATGGCGCGGCCCATCTTGCGCTGGTAGTCCCGCGACTTCAGCAAGCGCGCCTCCTCCGGATTGGAAATAAACCCGGTTTCCACCAGCACCGAGGGGATGTCCGGCGATTTGAGCACCGCGAACACCGCCTGCTCCACCTGCTTGCGGTGTAATTTTGAGATATGGTCGAGCGCCGACAGCACCCGCCTGCCCGCCCCCTGGCTGGCGTCCAGGGTATAGCTCATGGACATGTCGTAGAGAACCTGGGCCAATTGATCGTCCTTGTCGCTGAGGCTGACCCCACCCACCAGGTCAGCCGAGTTTTCCCGTTGCGCGAGGAACCTGGCGAAGGTGCTGGAAGCCCCGCGCTGGGAAAGGGTGTATACCGAAGAACCTTTGACCTTGGGACTCTTGAACGCGTCCGCGTGAATCGATACCAGCAGGTCTGCCTGGTTCTGCCGGGCCAGGTCGCGCCGCTTCTTCAAACCCACATAGTAGTCCCCGCTTCGAATCAGGACCGGCTTGAAGCCTTGCTCCTTTTTAAAGCGGGCATGGATGTCCCTGGCGATGGCCAATACCACATCTTTCTCCCGCACCCGGCCGGGGCCGCTGGCTCCCGGGTCCTCGCCACCGTGGCCCGCATCTATGGCTATGACAATATCCCGTCGCGCCGAGGTGGCGACACTTTTCTTGACGCTGGGCTTGGCGACCTGCTGGTGCAAATCATACAAATCCAGCACCAGTCTGTCGCCCCGCTGCGCATTGGCCTTGAGGACAAAACTGCGCGGCTTAACCCCGATACTCAGGTCCAGCACGATACGCAAGTCCGACCCGTCCCGCACCCCGTGTCGAATTCGTATTACCGGGGTATTGTCCAGTTTGAGATTCTTGAAACTGGTGGCCAGCCGGGTGTCGGCAAGATCTACAACCAGCCGGCCCGGTCCCTCCAGTTGAATCAGTTTGTGCTGTGCCGGCGAAGACAGGTCAAACACTATGCGCGTGTGGTCGGGGGCGCGCCAGAGCCGAACGTCGCGCAGCTCCACTGCCTGTGTGGTCGGCGCCAGTCCGGACATGGCCAGCACAGCCAGCCAGGTGAGCGGCAACAAGCAGGGATACCTGCCTTTCATTACACTCCCGACTCCCCAATCATGGCGGCCACATCAGTCAGGCCTTGCAAACAGTGGCGGCCGCGCGCGCTATTGGCCTCTACCAGCAAGCACCTGCCCTGGCCCTCTCGCTCTATCCTAACTACTAAATCTGCCGGGGGCAAAAATCCCTCTCCACGTTCCGGCCATTCAATCAGTGCCAGGCTGCTCTCGGTGAAATAGTCACGAATACCCATGAACTCCAGTTCTTCGGGGTCGGCCAGCCGATACAGGTCAAAATGATAAACTGTCTGCCCAGCTATTTCGTAGGGTTCCACCAGGGTGTAAGTGGGGCTTTTTACTGCGCCCCCATGACCCAACGCCTGCACCACCCCCCGCGCCAGGGTGGTTTTGCCCATGCCGAGACCGCCGACCAGATAAACCACAAGGCCTGGAGTCAGAGCGGCGGCCAGGCGGGCGCCCAGCGCCAGCATCTGTGCTTCATCTACCGCGGAGATTGACCAGGTTGCCTGCGTCAAGGCACTCAATTTCCCAGCAGTTGCCGCAGTTTCGGCATCAAATCAGTTGCCAGCAAACCCCGCTGCGCATTGCCTGCTGCCAGATCGGCGGCGCGTCCATGCAGGCAAACCCCGAGACATGCTGCGTCTATGGGTGCCAGGCCCTGGGCCAGGAGTGCTGCGATCACGCCACTGAGCACGTCTCCCATACCGCCACTGGCCATGCCCGGGTTGCCATAACTGCTGACGAACACCTGACCTCCGGCACAAATCAGGCTGCCCGCCCCCTTAAGTACGGCGACACCCCCATAGCGCTGTTGCAGTTCACGTACCGCTGCGTAGCGATCCGCCTGCACATCTGCAGTACTGGAACCCAGTAATCGCGCGGCTTCGCCCGGATGCGGAGTCAGCACCCAGTTGTCTCGACGGGGCTCAGTCAGCACGCGCGACCCGGCCAGCAAATTGAGGGCATCGGCGTCCAGAACCAGTGCCTGCTGCCCGGCGACGGCGGCGTGCAGCAACTGCTCCGACCAGGGAGACTGACCCAGCCCCGGACCACACACCACCACGCTGACCCGGCCCAGGAGCTTTGATAAGCCCTGGGCAGAATCCACCGCCCGCGCCATCACCTCAGGACGCCGGGCGATAATCCCGGGCAGGTGTTCCGCCCGGGTCGCAACCGTCACCAGGCCGGCACCGCAACGAGCAGCAGCCTCAGCCGCCATCAAACACGCGCCACCCATGCCGTGATCGCCGCCCACGATCAGCGCACTGCCCAACAGGCCCTTGTGGGCATGCCGGGGCAGGGGGGACAAATTCTCCAGGCATTCCTGCAACTGCAGGCTGCAAGCCCCGGCTACGACCGCGTCAAAACACACCGCCGGGACTTCCAGATCGCTAAAGCTGATCACTCCACAGCAGTCTGGCGCTACACCTGTCAGCAAACCTTGCTTGTAGGCAATAAACGTCATAGTGCAATCGGCCTTGACGACCGCTCCCAGTTCGCGCCCCGTGTCGCTACACAATCCAGAGGGAATATCCAGCGCCAATACGGGCAGGGAGCTGGCGTTGATTTGGGCGATGGCAGCGGCATAGGCAGGCCGCACCTCTCCGCTCAAACCAGTGCCCAACATGGCATCGACGATCACCCCCTCATCCAATACCCGCGCCTCGTCTGCAGCGACCATGTGGACACCGACAGCCAGGGCCCCGACCCGCGCCTCCAGTGCATCACCGGCTATTCTCCCAACTTCGCCGAGTTGGTAAACGATAACTGGAATCCCACGATCCGCCGCCAGTTCCGCGAGGATGAAGCCGTCACCCCCGTTGTTACCGGTACCACAAAAAATGTGCAGGCAGGCCGGGTCCGGCCAGCGCGCCAACAATTCAGCGAAGGCCGCACGACCGGCCCGGGTCATTAGCCGAATACCGGATATGCCATGCTCCTCAATCGCGATGCGATCAAGCTCCCGGGTTTGGGCTGCCGTATATAACTGCATGGGGTAAAATTATACGCATGTCCGAGTCGCAACTATATACAGAATTGGCCCAGCACATCAGGGACTGGGCCGCCGAGCTGGGTTTTCAGCAGGTGGGCATCAGCGACGTGGATCTGGGGGATCATCCGGAGTATCTGCGGCGATGGCTGGCAGCGGGCTATCACGGCGATATGGGCTATATGGCAAAACACGGCGAGCGGCGCAGCCACCCCGGGCAATTGATACCCGGCACTTTGCGGGTGCTGTCCCTGCGCATGGACTACCTGCCGCCCGATACCCAACCCCTGCACATTCTGGAACAGGCGGACAAGGCGTATATCTCGCGCTACACCCTGGGTCGGGACTACCACAAACTGATTCGCAAGCGCCTCGCCCAACTGGCGCAACGTATAGAAGCCGACGCCGACTGCGGCAACTACCGCGCCTTTGTCGACACTGCGCCGGTACTGGAACGGGCGCTGGCTGAGCAGGCTGGACTGGGCTGGATCGCCAAGAATACCATGCTGATCAACGCGCAGGCAGGCTCCTGGTTTTTCCTCGGCGAGATTTACACCGATTTACCCCTACCGGCAGACCCGCCGCAGCGGGAAAAGCACTGCGGCAGCTGTCGGGCCTGTCTGGATATCTGCCCTACCCATGCCTTCGTCGACGCCTTCCAGCTGGATGCGCGCCGCTGCATCTCCTACCTGACTATCGAACACCACGGCACGATAGACGAAGAACTGCGGCCCTTAATGGGTAATCGAATTTTCGGCTGCGACGACTGTCAACTGGTGTGCCCCTGGAACAAGTTTGCACAGCCGACCGCTGAAGCGGATTTTCGTCCCCGTCACCAACTACAGGACGCCGATCTGGTGGATTTGTTCCTGTGGGAGGAAGACACCTTCCTGCGTAAAACCGAGGGGTCGGCAATTCGCCGTATTGGTTATGTCCGCTGGCTGCGCAATCTGGCGGTGGCCCTGGGCAACGCCCCCACCACGCCGGCGCTGGTTGCGGCCCTGCAAAGTCGGGCTCAACACCCCTCGGCGCTGGTACGGGAACACGTGGACTGGGCACTGGCACAGCACCGGGCCCCGCCCCACCAGGCTACTTGAACAGAGTTTCGCGGTAATAGCGCAACTCAGCGATGGACTCTCGAATATCATCCAGCGCCAGGTGCGTACCGGTTTTCACGAAGCCCTGCTCCAGTTCCGGCCGCCAGCGTTGCGCCAGGATCTTTAGAGTACTCACATCGAGATTGCGGTAGTGGAAATACCGTTCCAGCACCGGCATATGGCGCGCCATGAAACGCCGGTCCTGACAGATGCTGTTGCCACACATGGGTGAGGCGCCCGCGGGCAGGTACTGCTGCAGGAAATCGATGGTCTGGTCGCTGGCACTGGTTTCAGTGTCAGCACTCTGGCGCACCCGCTCAACCAGGCCCGAACGGGTGTGGTGAGTGGTGTTCCATTCATCCATGGCACCCAGGCGCTGCTCCGACTGATGCAGGGCGATCACCGGACCCTCGGCGAGACTATTCAGCTCACTGTCGGTGACAACAGTGGCTATCTCGATAATGACATCGGCATCGGGCTCCAGCCCGGTCATTTCCAAATCCACCCATATCAGATTCTGATCACTGAACATTTACACCCACCCGCCCGCTAAAAATTCAAGTGTAGCAAAATCTAACCCGGCGGCTAATAATGGAAGCGCATCCACCCACAGAGCTGTTGCTGCTCACTCATGTCCAAACGCAAACTCAGTCGCCAGCAGGCCTGGCGGGTCAGCAAAATTCAGGAAGATAGGCGCCAAAGGGCAGCAAAGCACGACGCGGAAAGTGCCGCCGCTCTCGCCAGCGGCGAATTAGGGCCGGAGCAGGATGGCCTGATCATAGCTCACTACGGCACCCAGGTCGAGGTAGAGGCCGCCGGGGTCAGCCAACGTTGTCATTTGCGCGCAAACCTCGGCGGCCTGGTCACCGGGGACCGGGTGGTATGGTGTGCGGGTGATCCGCTGGGCGTGGTGGTGGCACGCCAATCCCGACAATCGGAGCTGCTGAGACCCGACCCCTACGGCGACCTGAAAGCCATGGCCGCTAACATCGACCAGATTATCGTGGTGATTGCGCCTCTGCCCGAACCCCATGCCAAACAGATTGACCGCTATTTGGTGGCAGCCGAGGAAGTATCGATCCAAGCCCTGATCCTGCTGAACAAAAACGACCTGCTGGATAGCGAACAAGTTAGCCTGATGGATGACTTGCTGGCACCGTATCCGGACCTCGGCTACCCGCTACTCAGTGCTTCCAGCAAAACCCAGCAAGGCCTGGCCGAACTGATGCAGGCCTTGTCCGGACACACCAGCATATTTATAGGCCAGTCCGGTGTGGGCAAATCCTCGCTGGTAAATGCGCTGCTACCGGAGGCTGAACTGCGCGTGGGGGAATTGTCGCAGACCCGGCAAGAGGGGACCCATACCACGACCACCGCTCGCCTGTTTCACCTCGAAAGCGGTGGCACCCTCATTGATTCCCCGGGTATCCGGGAATTCGGCCTCTGGCACATGGAGCGGGAACAGGTGGAAAACGGCTTCAGGGAATTTCAGGCGCTGCTGGGGCATTGCAAATTTCGAGACTGCCGGCACCTGCAGGAGCCCGGCTGTGCGCTGATCGAAGCCAGCCAGACTGGCGCGGTCAGCAGGCGCCGACTGGCCAGCTACCGCGACATCATCGACAGTTTGCAAGACAAGCTGTAGCTAGGGAGCCTCTGAACAAGTATATGGCGCTTCTGCGTGTCCTGCAGCGCCATATACTTGTTCAGAGGCTCCCTAGGTTCCAGGCCAGCGGACCTCCCGCCGACGGGTCATCCGGCACCGCTTCAAGCGGCGTTGCAGGGCGCGGTTTGGGCTTCGTCTCAAAGTGGATTTCAAAGCGCAAATTGATCGCCCAGACACCCTCGCGGCTATCAAAGTCGGCTTGCTTGCGCCACATGTAGGCGGGCTCCAGCTCTACAAACAGGTATTTGCGGTAGATGTTGGTACGATAATTGACAGCGAAACCGTAATTTTCAGTCAGCGGATCCGGATCGGTGACGCCATCCAGCCCAACCATATAGCTGATAACCGTCTCTTCCTCCAGCCGGTGGCGCCACTGCAGGCTACTGCTCCACTCCACACCGTAAGTGTCCTCACCGTATTCCACCCGATTAATCCAGGCCAACAGGTTATCGTCATCAATGCGCCGAAAGGCGTCGATGCGGGTGCGGGTAAACGCGCCCTTGTCGCCGGTCTGGTAGGCGAGATCCTGGACCAGGCGCCCGGTCAAGTAGTCACTGTACTGGCCATCGTGACGAAAGCGGATGCCCAGGCGCAGATCGGCGCTGGAATTGACACTGAGGATGCCGTCTAAGCGGTTGCGACCGGACTCGCCAAACTTGTATTGCAAGCCCACCTGGCTGTCATTGTCATCAGCACTGGGGCCGAAGCGATCAAAATCATCGCCGTCTTCCCCCTCCGCCACCAGCGCCAGGCGTTTGCTCAACTTCGGTAACTGCACCTTGCCGCGCACCCGCACTTTGAAGTGGCCCTTCTCCAGTTCGTCGTAGCCGTAGCCGAGACGCAGGCGGATCTTGGAGCTGGCCGCTTCAAAATCCACGGTGTCGGTACCATAGAAATCATCCATCCACTGCACCATACGATTGACACCATCGGCTACATAGTCGTGCCCGGAATCCACCCATTCCCGGTCTTCCTCAGCCGCGACCTCTGCCTGGGCCGGCTCCGCCGCCGGGCCATCCCCTGCCGCCAAAACCGGCACAGCGCAAGCGCCCGCCGAAGTCAGCAGCCAGGCGAAAAGCAAGCTTTTATGGAGTTGCGTCAATGTCATCAATCAATTCCCAACACCCGTACTTAAGGATACACTACTGGGCCAAAAAATAGAGGCCCAAAACCATGCCACGCCCCGACATCCCACTGCTATTGGAACCGGAACAACTGGCGGACCTGATTGCCGGAGCTGCAGAGCCGGTGTTAGTCGATGTCAGCAGTCCCGAAAATTACCGCAATGGTCATATTCCAGGCGCCTTGCACCTGCACCCGGGAAACTTGCAAGGCGGTGTGGCACCGGCGCCGGGCAAGCTACCGGGCAGGCAACAGCTGGCCGAGATTTTTTCCTACCTGGGCCTGTCGCCGGAACAACATGTGATCGCTTACGATGACGAGGGCGGCGGCTGGGCCGGGCGCCTGCTGTGGACCCTGGAGGTGGTGGGACACCCGCATTACAGTTACCTGAATGGTGGAATTCACGCCTGGCGCGATGCCGGTCTGGACATCGAAACACAAACCAACCAGGCCAGCCCCAGCGATTATCCCATCAGCCTCAACCCCGGCCCCATCGCCGAAGTGGAAGATATTTTGCCGCGCCTGGGAGATCCGGATTTTCAGGTCTGGGATGCGCGCTCTGCACCGGAGTACCGGGGTGAGCGCTCCGGCTCACGGCGCGCGGGTCATATCCCCGGCGCCATCAATATCGATTGGCTGGAACTGATTGACCGGGACAACGCCACGCGCCTGGTCGACCTGAAGCAATTGCGGCGCCGGCTCGACCAGCTCGGCCTGAGTGCCGACAAGGAGATCGTCACCTATTGCCAGACCCACCACCGCTCCAGCCTGAGCTGGCTGGTCATGAAGATACTGGCTTATCCGTCAATCAAGGGTTACCACGGCTCCTGGGGAGAATGGGGCAATCGGGACGACACGCCCATAGAGGTATAGTGTTTATACTTCTGCAGCAGGTTCTGCCCCAACACCTGCTGTCGCGGCTGAGCGGCTGGTTGGCGGAGAACCGGACCGCCTGGCTCAAGAACCTTCTGATTGAGCGGTTTGCCGCCCACTTTGATGTAGATATGAGCGAAGCCGCCAACCCGGATTTGCGTAGCTACGAGAATTTCAATGCTTTCTTTACCCGCTCACTGCGGCCCGACGCGCGACCCATCGCAGTGGAGTCGGGCAGCATCGTCAGCCCGGCGGATGGCGCCATCAGTCAACTGGGCGACATTGAGCAGGGGCGGATCTTTCAGGCCAAGAGCCAAAGCTTCAGCGTGGTCGAATTACTGGGTGGTGACGCCGCCAGGGCTGAGGCATTCAAGGACGGCAAATTCGCCACCATCTACCTGTCACCGCGAGACTACCATCGCGTACATATGCCCTGCGCCGGCGAGCTGAGCGCGCAGACCTACATACCCGGGGATCTCTACTCCGTTAACCAGACCACCGCCGAGAATGTCCAGCGCCTGTTCGCGCGCAATGAACGGCTGGTGTGTTTTTTCGAGACTGCGACCGGCCCCATGGCGATGGTACTGGTGGGGGCAATGATCGTTGCCGGCATCGAAACCGTGTGGTCCGGACAGGTGGCGCCACCTCCACGGCAAGCGAGAAAGATCGACTACCGGGAACTCCCTGCAACGGTCACATTGGGACGAGGCGAGGAGATGGGTCGCTTCAAGCTGGGCTCCACGGTGATCCTTCTTTTCCCCGATCAGGCTTGCCGCTGGGAGTCACATCTGCAGGCGAATAGTCTTTTGCGCCTGGGCGAAGTGATAGCCACCGCCAACTTTTCCGACCCGTCTCTATGACTACAGCCCGGTGGACAGCATAGCCCTATTCACGTACTTTCTACCCTACATTCATCCTGAATCACAGGCAGAAGTCCCCAACACGCATGCGGGATACTTTTTCTGACAAACCGGCAGCTATCCTGGCTATTGGGGCTTCTTCGGGGTCGCAATCCGCCATCGCAACAGCCTTGCGGGAGTACGCTGCGTTTTTTGATGTCACCTATGCGGATTCATTGAACGAGGCGCGGCAGTTACTGCGTTCCCTGGAACCCGATCTGATACTGACGGCGGCGACGCTCCCCGATGGCCACAGCCTCGACCTTGTACACGAGCTGGGAGAACCGTCGGCTGTGCCAGTCGTGCTGCTCGCCGACGACCGGGCAGAGTCGCTCGCCAGCACTGCAAATTCGCCCTATCTGGACACCCTGACACCGGCAGAACTCACCCCGGAACTACTTTCCAGGAACCTGGCGCGTGTGTTGCGGCAGTGGCACGGAGTCGAGCGCTGCCGTGAGGCGGAAGCGGCCCTGGCTGCCAGCCGGGATACTCTGGATCGAACCGAACGTCTGGGACAGCCAGTGCACTGGGAGTGGGACTGTGCAAAAGATCGCCTCATGTCCTGCTCAGAGGACTACGCCGCGCTGTTCGAGATGTCAGTAGAGGAAGCCCTGGAGCACTTTAGCAGCGATGCCAGTAACCTCAGCACCATCCACGCCGACGATCAAAAGTCCTACCTGCAGGCACGTACCACTGCTGAAGATCTGCGCAGCAACATGGAGCTGGAATATCGTATCCTCACCAGGTCAGGCGCTGTGCGTTATGTGCGCGAGACCAGCAGGATGGATTATGACGAGCACGGCAATAAGATCTACGAATACGGCTGCCTACAGGACATCACCGCCACCAGGCTGGCGGAACAGGCCCTGCGCGATAGCGAAGAGCGCTATCGCAGTCTGTACCACGAAAACCCGTCCATGTTCTTCACCATTAATGCCCTGGGAAAAATACTTTCGGCCAACGGCTACGGCGCCAAGCAACTGGGTTACGAAGCGGAGGAATTGATCGACAAACCCCTGGCCAGCCTGGTCTATAAACCCGATGTGGCGCTGGCATTAAGCAGTATTCAGAAGACCCTGGCGGAGCCCGAACAGGTACACCACTGGGAATTGCGCCTGGTGCGTAAAGACGGTACCCAGTGCTGGGTGCGGGAGACCGCGCGCACCATATCCCAGGCTGGGGGCGAACAACAGGTACTACTGGTCTGCGAAGACATCACCGAGACCCGTCGGCTGTCGGAGCAACTCGCCTACCACGCCAGCCACGACCCGCTCACCAAGTTGCTCAACCGGCGCGAGTTCGATATGCGTCTGAAACGGGTTCTGGACACCGCCAAGCAAGATAACTCGGAGCACGCGCTGTGCTACATGGATCTGGATCAGTTCAAGCTGGTCAACGACACCTGCGGCCACATCGCGGGCGATGAATTATTGCGGCAACTGGGGGACTTGCTCAAGAACAATGTCCGCAAACGAGACACCCTGGCGCGACTGGGTGGTGACGAATTCGGCGTGCTGATGGAACACTGCAACCTGCAGCAAGCCAAGCGCGTGGCCGAAACCCTGCGCAAGAAGATAGAGGAATTTCGCTTTGGCTGGGAGGACCGGATATTCAACGTGGGCGTCAGTATTGGACTGGTTCCGATCGCCAATACCGGACTCACCTCCATCGACGTATTGAAGCAGGCCGATGCCGCCTGTTACGCGGCAAAGGATGCCGGTCGCAACCGCATCCACGTGTACCTGGAAGCAGACTCCGAACTGGCCCGCCGCCACGGAGAAATGCAGCTGATCGAACAAATTAACCGGGCACTGGCCGAGGACCGCCTGGAATTATACGGCCAGACAATTGTGCCAGTGAACAAGTCGCTCGATGCGGGCGCGCACTACGAAGTTCTGGCAAGAATTACCGACGAGCAGGGCCAGCAAATTTCCCCGGACGCATTCCTTGCCGCTGCGGAACGCTACGGCCTGTCACCGCGACTGGACCGCTATATCATACAAAAGGCATTCTCCCATCTGAGTGAAAACCCGGCACACCTTGAGGGGGTTTCGCTGTGCGCCATCAACCTGTCGGGCCTGTCACTGAGTAATACCGATTTCCACGACTTCCTGCTCGGCTTGTTCAAGAACAGCTGTGTACCCGCCGAGAAAATTTGCTTTGAGATCACCGAAACAGCCGCTATTTCGAATCTGACCGACGCCGCGGAGTTTATCCGCAGCCTGCGCGACCAGGGCTGTCGCTTCGCATTGGATGATTTTGGCAGCGGACTTTCGTCCTTCGCCTATTTGAAGTCCCTGCCGGTGGACTTCCTGAAAATCGACGGCTTTTTCGTTCGCGACATCGCCTCTGATCCCATCAGCTACGCCATGGTCAAATCAATCCACGAGATTGGCAAGCTGATGGGCATGGACACGATCGCGGAGTTTGTTGAAAACGATGCCACCATGGCGAAACTGAAGGAGATCGGCGTCGACTATGCACAGGGTTACGGCATCTCGCGGCCGCAGCCTATCGAGAAGATGCACACCTAGTGTACTGTAACGTATAAAGTGTAGATTCAGCGAGTCGCCAGGGGGTCAGCAGTAAGTGATGCGGCATTCCGACGCGTTGTCGCAGGCATAGTGGTTGGGCGGCATCCCGACTACGTCAATGTTGAGTGGTCGGGAAGCGTTAATACCACCTTCACCTTCGCCTACGTCTGCAGGATGCCGGTCAGCGCGTGTACCGCCGCCTGTGCCAGTGGTTGCAGACCAGTACTGGTTGAGTAAGGGGTCGGGCGGCTATAGATTTTCCTCGGCAAAGGCCGCCAGGCGACTGCGCTCGATCCCGTTCACATGCATGATGCCGGCGTGGGCGTAGTTTTTACTTTTCTCGACCAGGTAGGTCAGCCCTGACGTCAGCGGGCTGATGTACTTGTTATCGATCTGTGCCAGATTGCCGAGTACTACAATCTTCGAATCGGCACCCACTCGAGTGATCACTGACTTCAATTGGAACTGGGTCAGACCCTGGCTTTCATCGATGATGATGTAGGCGTTGTTAAAGGAACGACCGCGCATAAAATTGAGTGACTTGAACTGGATGTTGGCACGCTCCTTAACATATTCGATGCTGCCGTGGGCGCATTCGTCGGTGCCGTGCAGTATCTCCAGGTTGTCATCGAAGGCCGCCAGCCACGGCGCCATTTTTTCTTCCTCTGTCCCGGGCAGAAATCCAATGTCCTCGGCAATCGGTGGCGTGGACCTGGCCACGATCAACTTGTTGTACTTCTTTTGCTCCAATATTGCGTGCAAGCCGTACGCCAGTGCTATCAGGGTTTTGCCGGAGCCAGCGGGGCCGGTTAAAACCGTCATGTCCACCGCGTCATCATTAATCAGCTCCATCGCCATCGCCTGCTCCAAGTTGCGCGGATTCAGGCCCCAGAAACGACGATTCATAAGATTGTCCCGACTGTCACAACGCAGGTAGGCGTAGTCGGCATCGACACGTTTCACAAAGGCAATAAAATCATTGTCATCGTACAGGAACATATTCGGGTAGGCCTGAGGCAGGTCCTGGCGCGCTACCCGGTACAGGGTGCAATCGCCCTCGCGCAGGGTATCCACATCCTGCACGCCAGACCAGAAATCTCCCTCGATATGCTGGTAGCCCTTGGCCAGCATATCCAGGTCATCCAGCACCCGGTCCTTGCGGTAATCCTCCACGTGCTCAAGTCCCGAGCCCTTGGCCTTGAGTCGCATATTGATGTCTTTGGTTACCAGGCAGACAAAGCAGTCGGGGTGCTGCACCTGCAACTGCAGGGCGACATTGATGATGCGGTTGTCGTTGGCCTTATCCTGGGTGTCATTCAGGTAGGGAATGTCGCTGTCGTCAGCCAGCAATTGGTCCGGGTAGATGGACAGGGTTCCCGCAGGGCCTTGCAAAGTGGAGCCGGGTATCGGCACGCCTTCCTGAATCTCTTGCGGGGATGCTTCATCGACGACCTTGTCGATCATCTGAATTGCAATGCGCGCTTCCCGACTGACAGTCTTGTCGCGCCGGTCTTTGATGTGATCGAGTTCTTCAAGTACGGTCATCGGCAAAACAATGCGGTGTTCATCAAAAGCCATAACCGAGGTTGGATCGTGCAGCAGGACGTTGGTGTCCAGCACATAGATCTTTTTTGCTGCAGTGAGTTGGAGGGGTTCTTCTACGCGCAGTGCGGCGCCTAAGTCCATAGGCTGGTCCTCTCGGGGTTGGGATAAGAAGGCAAAAGTTGGCGGTAGGGGCTGCTGAGCGATAGATGCCCGAGCGGGCTCTGCTCATTCGTTGCGCGAGTAGCTCGCGCCTTGTACTGCACCTGTCGGTTGGCGTCTGTTTCAACTGTTTCAACAAGAAGCAGCCAAGTGACCGGTGACTGGAAAATCTTCAATAACGTTTCCCAGAGTGATCCCGATACCGCGTGATCTGTAGATCATTATCAAACCGTTTTTCATCCCTTGTCAACGCATTATCAGGGTCATTATCACGCGACCTGACAGCACAGCTTTTTTGGGCTAGCATAGCTCGCTTCTATGTCATATCGATTCAACAATGCTCAATCAGGATTCCCTATCCCAACTTAAGGGCCTAAAAGCCCAAATGGAGTCGGAAAAGGAGCGTGCGGATGCTGTGGTCAAAGGCACACAGGCTCGTTATGGCTTCGCAGTTCTCGCCGATGGACGGGAGATCTTCATACCTCCCGACGAAATGCTCAAGGCTTTTCCCGACGACGAGGTCAAGGTCTGCATTCGCCCCGACAAGGGCAATAAGTTCATCGCGGAAATCGAGCGCCTGATCAACTGCCCACTCGGTGATTTCACGGGTCGCTGCGTGCGCAAGGGCAAGGCCCTGTTTGTGGAACCCGACTTGCCGCGCTTGTCACGCTGGCTGTTTATTCCACCCCACGCCCGCAACGGCGTGAAAGAAGGCGACTACGTGCGCAGCGCCGTACTGCGTCACCCCATCAAGGACGGCCGACCCCAGGCCAAGGTTCTGGCGGTACTGGGGAACAACGATACCCCGGGCATCGAGAACAGCTACACCGAGGCCAAATATGCCCTGCCGCAGGAATGGAGCAAACAGGCTCTGCAACAGATGGAACAGCAGCTGAGCTCCATCAATCCGCTGGACCAGCAGCGGCGCCGTGACCTGACGGATCTGGAGTTCGTCAGCATCGACTCCGCCCGCACGCAGGACATAGACGACGCGCTTTACGCGGAGATTTGCGGCGGTGGCTGGAATTTGTACGTGGCTATCGCCGATCCTACCAGCTACATCGAACCTGGCTCTCTGCTGGAACAGGAAATCGCGGACCGCGGCACCTCGGTCTATTTCCACGGCGATGCCATCCCCATGATGCCAGAGGTGCTGGCACATGATAGTTGTGCACTTGCCGAGGACAAGGAACGGCCCGCCCTGGTCTGCAAAATTGCGGTCAGCGACGACGGGGTGGTAGGCGACTTCGAGTTTATCGAGGCAAGTGTTCGCTCCCGTGCCAAGCTCAGCTATATTGCGGTGGATCGCTATCTGACTGGCAACTACGACGAACTCATGAGCCACGCCACGCCGCTGGAGGCTTTGTACCAGATCTTCCGCGCCCTGCGCCAGCAGCGGGAAGCCAAGGAGCTGGTCATGGAAGAACGCATTGAATACCATTGGTACATGAATGAGCAGAAAAAGATTGATCACATAGAACCGCACGAAAAACTGCTATCGCAAAAGCTGGTGGAGGAATGCATGATCGCAGCGAATCGCTGCTGCGCAAGATTCCTGCAACAGCACTCGCGCAGTGGCCCCTTCGTGCGACACCAGGGTTTTCGCAGTGACCGGACACAGGAGGTGAAGAAGTTCCTCACTCGATTCCTGCCGGACTTCGCCGATAAGCCCCTGGACGATCTCGGCACCTATCGCAGCATCATGAAAGAATTGTCGGATACGACCCAGGAGCTGCCCCTGCGTTCCATGGTCAACCGATTGCTGGCGAGAGCGGAGCTGGATACCAGCCCTGGCGCCCACATGGGTATGGGCCTGCCCTGCTACAGTAGTTGCACCTCACCCCTGCGCAAATACACCGACTTCCTCGCCCACCGCCAGATCAAACAAGTGCTGCACGAGGAAGCCCAGGAGCAGGTATCGGCGCAGCAACTGAGTGCCCTGGCCGAGCGCATCCAGCGCGCCCGCGCCGCCAGCCAGGAAGCGGAACAGTGGCTGAGGTGTGAATTTCTTAGTAGCCAGGTTGGCAACGAATACCAGGCTGTTATCTCGCAAATCAACAGTGGCGGCTTTACCGCGAAGCTTCTCGACAACGGCATAGAGGGAATTGTTGATCTGCGCCAGCACCGGGAGAAATTCAGCTTCGACCGCTGGACGGCCAGCCTGACCAGCCCCAGCCACAGCTTTCACCTGAATACCGAAATCAGGGTAAAACTGGAGAGTGCAGACCCGCACCAACGCGAGATCCGACTCAGTCCGGTCGCCGAACCGGAGGCTGGAACCGGGGAGCCGGCCGCAGCGCAAACTCCCGCACCGGAAAGCGTTGTTGAGGTCAGTAACGCTGACAAGTCAGACTAGCGGTGGGGCTTGGCTGAGCGGTTGGCCGTGGCCGCGTTGAGGGTGAAAGGACCACCCTGGCGTAGCTGGCGTTTCACCTGGGAAACCAGTTTGATCATCTCCTTTACACCCAGCGCGCGCAGGTAGGTACCGATCTCGTTATCGGTATCCATGTAGACATTGTGATCAACCTGACGCAGGGCCTGCAAAATCGACAATTCCCAATCATCCCACTGCTGCTCCACCCCAAATATCAACTTGGTGAACACATCCACAATCGCCAGTTCAGTGGGCGCAGTAATATCACAGGAATTATCCATACTTTCAGTATGGACCAGGAAACGGTGATTTTATGTACAGTTTGCGTAAAAATTCACATTCCTGCTGGAATTTCACCAAATTTCGGCTTTACAGCTCCGAGTTTCACAGAATATGTACTCGCAATTTTCACTTCTGGACAATAAATCGATCCACCAGGTGAGGCTTTCGCCTGACCGTGCGCATCGACTGGAGTGCCCGACAAGCAGAGAACGCAAAAATGGTTGAGTTGCGCAGCAGCCGGCGGGGAGGACAGGCTTGCGGTCGGGCAGCACAAGCCATCTCCTGACGGATCGACAATTACGCGAATTGCTAGAAGGGTGCTGACCCCGGCGTACGGGGAAACGGTATCGCGTCGCGAATATTGTCCATGCCGGTGACATAATTTAGCAGGCGCTCGAAACCCAGGCCGAAGCCCGCGTGGGGTACCGTGCCGTAGCGGCGCAAATCCCGGTACCACTCCAGTTCACCGCTGAGCCCATGCTCGGCCATGCGTTGATCCAGCACCTCCAGCCGCTCTTCACGCTGACTGCCGCCGATGATCTCACCCATACCCGGCGCCAACACATCCATCGCCGCCACGGTTTCGCCGTCCTCATTGAGGCGCATGTAGAAAGCCTTGATGCCTTTTGGGTAATTCATCACCACTACCGGCCTACCGATGTGCTTTTCCGTCAGGAACCGTTCGTGCTCGGACTGCAGGTCAGCGCCCCACTGCACCGGGAACTCAAACTTTTCTCCGCAGTTGAGCAGGATGTCTATCGCCTCGCTGTATTCAATGCGCTCGAAATTGGAGTCCACCATCCCGCGCAGGCGGGTGACCACTTCCGGGTCTATGCGCTGCTCGAAGAAGGCCATATCGTCGGCGCGCTGTTCCAGCACCTCCCCGATTACATGGCGTAGCAAATCCTCCGCCAGATCCGCGTCGTCCTGCAAATCAGCGAAAGCGATTTCCGGTTCAACCATCCAGAATTCCGCCAGATGTCGACTGGTGTTGGAGTTCTCGGCACGAAAAGTGGGACCGAAGGTATAGACCTTGCTCATCGCCAGGCAATAGGCCTCGACATTGAGCTGGCCGGATACGGTGAGAAAGCTCTCCGCGGCGAAAAAGTCCTCTTCAAAATTGACATCGCCCTGATCATCCCGGGGCGGGTTGGACAGATCCAGGGTGCTGACCCGGAACAGTTCGCCAGCTCCCTCGCAGTCACTGGCCGTGATGATAGGCGTATTGATCCAGTGAAAATCGCGTTGGTAGAAATAGTTATGGATGGCATTGGCCAGGGTGGTCCTGACCCGGGTGATGGCACCGAAACTGTTGGTGCGCGGGCGCAGGTGTGCGACACCGCGCAGGAATTCGAAACTGTGGCGTTTTTTGGCGATCGGGTAGCTCTCGGCATCATCCACCCAGCCCAGGACCTGTACCTGATCGGCCTGAATTTCCAGGGCCTGACCCTGGCCCTGCGACTCCACCAGTTCCCCGCTGACTTGCACGGAACATCCGGTGGTAATCGCCAGCACTTCCGACCGGTAATTCTCCAATTGATCGCCGGCGACTGCCTGTATTGCATCAAAGCAGCTGCCATCGTGAATGGCCAGGAAGGAAATTCCGGCCTTGGAGTCGCGCTTGCTGCGAATCCAACCGCGCACAGTGACGCGTTGACCCGTGGCAACCTCGCCTCGCAGGGCTGCGGCTATTATTGTATAGCTCATATCACTTCCTCCGCGGCGATCATACTAACGATCAATTTTTGTGATCTTCGACCCTTCCAGAGTCAGGTTGTACATCAAACCACGATTGGAAAACACGAAACCTACAATAGGTTTTTGCATGGTCTTGGTGTCGATTGCGCCGCCTACCCCCACAGTCACAAGGGCCACACTGCCATCCACCCCCGCTTCCCAGCCGTTGCTGCCACGAAATCGTTCCAGCGACGCGTCAGTCATGAACAGTATCAGCTCGGTCTTGAATTGCGCCCCCAGCTGGAAGCCAAAGGATCCCGCCGCGGTGGAGTAATAAGCCTGCGGTTCACCGTCGATCAGCAGGGAACCCTCACCGTATTCACCACCCAGGCCGAAACCGATCTTGATCACGTCGGGAAAAACCAGCACCCCGGCCGCCTTTTCCATCAGCTCTATACCCGCCGGGCTCTCTTTGGCGAAGATCGCCAGTGCTTCCCTGACCTTGGCATCTATCACTTCTTTGGAGGCCGCATTCGCGAAACCGCAACTGAGTATCAGTACCCCCAGCAAAACCCATTTTATTTGTCGCATGGTGATGCCCCCTAAGTCGCGAAACGCTCGCCTACCAGTTGTTCCGACAACTCCCACAGCCTTTCCGCCGCAGCCCGGTCCTGGGCGTGGGCGGCAACCCCGCCCGCCGGATTCGCCTCACTCACTGGCTCAGCGATGTGACAATCTTCCAGGTACAGACCACCACGCCCCTCCAGCTCCGCGCTGGTGCAGGCCCAGATACTGGTGGCCGCCCCGGCGGGAACCGATTTGAAGGCGATATCCATCGCCCCGGACCGCGCCTGCAAGATCTCGATATCAGCGGGCTCCAGGTGCCGCCCCAGCTCAGTCATGATCATACCCGGGTGCACCGCGTTGGCAGTGACCCCCTGCCCGGCGAGGCGTTCATTTAACGCCACAGAAAATAGGGCGTTGGCCGTTTTAGATTGGCCGTAGGCCAACCATTTATCGTATTCGCGCCGCTCAAAATTGGGGTCATCGAAATCGATATCACCCAGTTTGTGACCGGCTGAACTCAGATTGACAATGCGCGCAGGTGCCGCTGCAACCAGGCTGGGCAGCAATAAACAGGTAAACAGGAAATGGCCCAGGTGATTGGTGCCGAACTGCAGTTCAAACCCGTCTTTGGTGCGCGCCAATGGGCAGGCCATCACCCCGGCATTGTTGAGCAAAATATGTATTTGTGCACAGGCTTCACGCAGGCGCTCTGCCGCCGCCCGTACACTTGCCAAATCGGCCAGGTCCATAATCTCCATGCTGACACTGGCAGCGGGCAGTTCGGCGCCTATACCCTCTACCGCGGCCGCCAATCTCCCGGCGTCCCGCCCCAGCATAACCACATTGGCACCTGCAGCCGCCAGCACCCGCCCGGACTCCACACCCAGGCCCGCGGAACCGCCAGTGACAACAGCAGTCTTTCCATCCAGTCGGACCCCGGAGATGACCTCATCGGTGGTGCTCGCATGCCCGAATTCTGTAGCCATAATCTGCTCCGGATACTGTATGACATTGAGAAGAGCCAGCATTCTTTCAGAAAAGCCGGGTGGATTGAAGTGCAAAACCTGTACAATTACAGCCTCGCTGGAAAACGAGGACCCCTGGATGGGCCGCGACACACTCAAGAGAGCCAACTACTTCAGCTTCGCCACCTA
>JAPUKZ010000470.1 GCA_027295405.1 Gammaproteobacteria bacterium | reverse complement strand
ATATGGCAGCTGTTGGCGGCACTGCCGCCCAGCACCTGGCGTCGGTTCAGTCGCATGTTTCTATACTCCTGGTGGGCCGAGAATGATCTGGCTGATCCAGACTGCAAAACCGTAACCGCCGACGATAGCTACGGCCATGACGGGCGCCAGGAATACGACTAAAAATATAAAAGTGTACCACTCGGTTTTCTTTTCAGAGTCTTCTGCCACCTTGGATCCCCTATGTGCTGTAACGGCCATTGTCGCCTATTAGATCAACATAATATTGATCTCCACCAAGTTTATATCAGATTGGCAGGACTGCCAGATGACTTTGCATTTTTTCCGTTGCACAGCCGGTGTTATGCAAAAGACAAGTGACGTTATCTGGCAAGACGCCCAGCACCAGGTGCTATTTCAACTACTGGATGAAGTAGAGCAGGAGAGTTCCGCCCACGAGGTACTGCTGAAGTTGAAATGATCGAGGACTGCTCGCTATCACCTGTTTATGTGCCCAGTAGGCAAGTCAAGTGGCAGGGCTGGTTTGGCATCCCGGGATTTGGTCTTCGCTGGCTGAAAATGCATGGTCTGTGGGTAAGCTTGTTGGGACCCCATGATCATTGATCGCCACTAGTTGGAGTCGGGGGAAAACACGGCTATGATACTTCCACTTTTACTACAGCTCAGGAGTCAGGATATGCGTGCCATAGCCATCCCAGCCATTGTTTGTCTCAGCCTGTTGGCGTCTGTACCCCAGGCCCTTGCCCAGAAAACCGGCCAGAGCGCGCGTATTACCATAGGCGTGGTGACCCATGTGCAAACAGTGCAGCTGCAATCAAACAAGAACAGGAACTCACTGCTCGGTGGCGCCGCCGGTTGGGCCCTGGCACGCAACCAGTCCAGTAGCAGACAGGCCGCAGCAGCACTGGGTGGCGCAGCTCTCGGGCGGGGTGCAACCAGCCGCTCCGAAGGCGCTAATACAGGCATTCAATACACCGTGCAGACCAGCGCGGGTAGTGCCATCCAGGTCATCACCGACCAGACAGAAATCCGCATCGGTGATTGTGTGACCGTTGAGGAAACCAAAAACGGCGCCAATATTCGGCGCTCTGACCCATCGATGTGTCAGGCATCCCCCGAAGTCCTCGCCGTGGTTGAGGACGAGTTGCAGGAAGAGGCCAATGAATGTGATCAGGCCAAGCAGCGCCTGATTGCCGCCGAAACCGCCGAGCAGGTCGATGTTGCGCGCCAGGTTGTTGAGATTCTTTGTAACGACTGACATGTTTAGCCAAACCGCATACGTTGACCTTTGGGTGCAATCTGAGTGCTGACTTAGCCCGTGGGTTTGAGGCTATCCCGGTAGACTTTCGGGGTAACTCCCATCCAGCCACGAAAGGAGCGCCCAAAGGAGCTGGGCTCGGTGAAACCCAGTAGCTCAGCCAGATCATTGATCCTGGTGTCTTCGCGGCGCAGGTGCTCCAGCGCAATTTCACAACGCACCTGATCCTTGATGTTCTGGTAGCTGGTTTCCTCCTTGAGCAAGCGCCGGCGCAAGCTGGATTCCGACATATGCAGGTTCTCCGCCATCTGCTCGAAGGAGGGAATACCTTCACTGAAATCAAGTTTTATCAACGAACGGATAGCCGCCGTGGTACTGCTGGGCCTGCTATTCAGTGTAATAAGTCCAAACACCGCATTATTCAGAAATTCTTCCAGGGAAGCCGGCGTATGCACCAGCCGACGCTCCAGAACCCCCAGCGGCGCGACAAATTTATTATCGGCCGAGTCGAACTGCAATGGACAGTGGAACACATTCACCAGGCTGTCACGATAGGCATCGGAGACATGGGGAGCGGCAATTTGCACACCTTCCAAATCAAATGAACGGCCGATCAACCAGCCACAAAAGCCGTACCAGATCAACAGGCCTGAGGCCCGCGCCACGGCTTCGTAGTGCGGAGCGCGATCCCAGTCTTCCGGTGCAAACACGCTGCCCTCTGAATCGGTTCGCACCTGGTAATGCAGTTCAAACTGGGAATCGGTGCGCTCGACCCGCATGCGGTAGCCAATGAGAGGATAGGTCAGCTTGTCAAAACGCTGCGCTATATCCAGGGCCTCGCCCAGGGTCTTGCAACCGATGATGCAATGGCACATCAGTTCGTGGGCCTCGCTGCCAATACCCGCCGCCCAGGGTATCGGACGCCTGAGCGTCTCCATCTGCCGCACAGCGTCTTTATACATACGGGAGTAGTCCGAGCCTGGCAGAAGTTGGTCCGACGGCATGGCTTGTAGTTCCTGCTGGGTATAGCCCAGGGCCATAGCCATGGCATCAGGATCCAGCCCGATGCGCCCCATGTAATCGAGCACACGCAAAAATTTGCGAATCGGTATTAATAGCTTTCTCGGCATTAATCCCCCTTCTCACCGGAGTGTACCTTATCGTCCCTGCGGGTGCGCGTGAGAAACTGCGAGTTGGAATTCTGGATGACCAAGTATAGATCGGCACCTTGAGCCCGCCAACTTCGCGACACAACCGGGAGGTGACATGATCAT
>JAPUKZ010000047.1 GCA_027295405.1 Gammaproteobacteria bacterium | reverse complement strand
TGTATTCCCGACTCAGCGGCCGGGTCAGTTTTTTCTCAAGCCGTGCTGCCTCTTGGGAACCCGCCTGTACCCAGGGGGTGGCCCGACGTTGCGCTTCACTGGCACTACCCTCGCGCTTTTTTTCAAACCGTCGCCAGCGCTCATCACCCACCAGACCCAGCTCACGTCCCCGGGGGGTCAAACGGATATCGGCGTTGTCCTCTCGCAACAACAAGCGGTATTCCGCCCGCGAGGTGAACATACGGTAGGGCTCCAGCGTACCCCTGGTAATCAAATCATCTACCAACACCCCAAGATAGGCCTCATCGCGGCGCGGACACCAGGATTCCTCGCCCTGCACCTGCAAGGCGGCGTTCAGTCCCGCCAGCAGGCCCTGCGCGGCAGCCTCTTCATAGCCGGTGGTGCCGTTGATCTGTCCAGCGAAGAACAATCCTGCTATCGCCCGGGTCTCCAGCGAGTAATGCAGATCGCGTGGGTCAAAAAAATCGTACTCGATGGCATAGCCGGGGCGGGTTATGTGAGCCTGTTCGAATCCCGCAATAGAGCGCACCATTTGCAGCTGGATGTCGAAGGGCAGACTGGTAGAAATACCATTGGGATACAGCTCGTGGGTGTTCAGCCCCTCGGGTTCTATAAAAATCTGGTGTGAAATCTTATCGGCAAAACGCTGGACCTTGTCTTCCACCGATGGGCAATAACGCGGGCCAGTACCCTCGATCACCCCGGTGTACATGGGAGATCGATCCAGCCCCTGGCGAATAATGTCGTGAGTGCGCTCGTTGGTTGCAGTTATCCAGCAACAACGTTGCTCGGGGTGCTCGGCCTGGTCTCCCAGAAAAGACATGACCGGGCGCGGGGTATCTCCCCATTGTTCTGCAAGAGACGAAAAATCAACACTGCGTGCATCAATCCGGGGCGGGGTACCCGTCTTCAGCCGCTCCACCCGGAACGGCATTTCCCGCAGCCTGTCCGCCAGAGCGATGGAAGGGGGATCTCCAGCGCGTCCGCCAGAGTGATTCTCCAGGCCGATATGAATTTTGCCGCCCAAAAAAGTACCCGTGGTGAGCACCACCGTGGGTGCAAAGAAGCGCAGCCCCATCTGGGTGACCACGCCTGCTACGCGCTCCCCGTTAAGCACCAGATCATCAACTGCTTGCTGGAAGATGTACAGATTCGGTTGATTTTCCAACAGCGTTCGTACAGCATTCTTGTATAGAACCCGGTCGGCCTGGACCCGGGTTGCCCTGACCGCAGCCCCCTTGCGGGAATTGAGTATCCGAAATTGAATGCCTGCCCGGTCAGTGGCCCTGGCCATGGCGCCGCCGAGTGCGTCTACCTCTTTCACCAGATGGCTTTTCCCGATGCCACCGATAGCGGGATTGCAAGACATCTGGCCCAGAGTCTCAATGCTGTGGGTCAATAGCAAGGTGCGACAACCCATACGCGCAGACGCCAGACAGGCCTCGGTACCGGCGTGCCCTCCACCGATAACGATTACGTCATATGTTTGCGGGTAGTCCATGGGATAGGTCGGTGTTCAGCCAGAGGGAAGGGCCGGCATTATAAAGCCTGCGGTCCGGCTGATCAAAATTTACCCACCCTCCTTGTTAATAATTAATTAAATAACTAATAGAAAGAGAGATAGAGATAATTATTGTTGTAATTATTAGCTTTACAGAATTCTGTTTATAACTGAATTTTATTTTTTTAAATCAACCAGTTATCCAATGTAAAAGTAGGCGTATAAGGCCTGTAAACAAACTGGAAAGCCTGTGCGGAGAATGGGGACAAGTTTGCCATCGAGGGCAAACTCGGCAAGCTTGTGAATAAACGGCGGATCTGTGTAGGGTTTGTGGGGGTGTTACTCACAGTGTTATTCCCGACACTACGCCGGGTTGTGGTTTGTGTACAAGCATGTAGATAGTTTGTTGCCAGCCTGTGCATTACTTGCCAATACAAAAACTGGAAAATATTTCCCCGAGGAGATCATCGCTGCTGAAGGTGCCAGTGATTGCAGAGAGGCTATTCTGACTCATGCGCAAATCTTCGGCCAGTAGCTCTCCAGCGCCGCTTTCAATTAGCTGTGCCCGACCCTGTAAAAGATATTGCCGGGCTTCGCGCAAAGCCTCCAGGTGGCGGCGGCGCGCGCTGAACTGACTGCCCTCTATGCTGTGATAGCCCATGGCCTGCTTCAGGTGCTCTCGGAGCAGTTCGATGCCAGCGCCAGTTTTTGCAGACAGGTATATCAGGGTAGAGTCTCCGCGCTGTTCCAGTTGCGGGGCGACCCCGCTAAGATCGCATTTATTACTGACCAGCGTGACAGGTGTACCCTCCGGCAATCTTTTCCCCAACTGCTCAAGTATCGGACTGGCATCGGGGTTCAGTTCCAATTGGCCATCACTGACGACAAGGACATGATCTGCGGATTCCAGTTCCTGCCAGGCCCGGCGGATTCCCTCCTGCTCTATCTCCACTGCATCTTCCCGCAAGCCGGCTGTGTCGACTATGTGCAGCGGCATCCCGTCAATCTGGATTTGCTCGCGGAGCACATCCCGGGTAGTCCCCGCAATCGGGGTTACGATTGCTGTTTCCTGGCCACTCAGGGTATTCAGAAGACTGGACTTCCCCGCGTTGGGCTTCCCGGCGATGACCAGTTTCATACCTTCGCGCAACAGGCTGCCCTGGGTAGCCGACGCTATGACCCGGTCATGTTGCTCTACGATATCTTGCAGCTGTTCCAGTACCTGTCCAGCGGCGATGAAATCTATTTCTTCTTCGGGAAAGTCGATAGCCGCCTCGACGTAGACACGCAACTCGGTCACAGCAGCGACCAGCTTGTCGATCTCCCGTGAGAACACACCCTGCAGGGAGCGATTGGCGCTGCGCGCGGCGGCGGCGGTGGTGCTATTGATCAGATCTGCGATGGCTTCGGCCTGGGCCAGGTCGATTTTTCCATTAAGGAACGCACGCTCGGAGAATTCGCCAGCCCTGGCGGTGCGGGCACCGGCCAAACAACAGGCCTGTAGCAACATGTCCAGAATGACCGGCCCGCCATGAGCCTGAAGTTCCACAATATCCTCCCCAGTAAATGAATGGGGCCCCGGGAAGAAAAGCGCGATGCCGCTATCCAGTGCTTCCGCCTCTTGTGGGGAGTAAAACGCGCAGTAGTGGGCGTAGCGCGGACGCAATTTCAGGTGGCAGAGGCAGCGTCCGATCGCGGCAGCGGCAGGGCCAGAGATCCTGACAATGCCGATGCCGCCGCGTCCCGGAGGGGTAGCAACGGCCGCAATGGTATCGCCGTCAAGTGATAACAGATCTTGATTCATGCCCTCGTGTAGCGCTTACCTCAGGATTTCTCGGCGGCCTTCTCTATCTGCCGCGTGATCACCCATTGCTGGGCAATGGACAGCAGGTTATTGGCAACCCAATACAGTACCAGTCCGGCCGGGAACCAGAGGAAAAAGAAAGTAAATATAACCGGCATCCACTGCATGACCTTGGCTTGCATGGGATCCGGGGGCGGCGGATTGAGTCGCATCTGGAACCACATGCTGGCGCCCATGATGAGCGGCAAAATAAAGTACGGGTCCATGGCGGACAGGTCTTTGATCCACAGGTAGAACGGCGCTTGCCGCAGTTCGACGCTCTCCATAAGCACCCAGTATAGGGAGATGAAGACCGGCATCTGCACCAGGATCGGCAAGCATCCACCGAGAGGGTTTATCTTCTCCTTCTTGTACAGTTCCATCATGGCCTGGGATTGCTTTTGCTTGTCGTCTCCGTAACGTTCGCGTATGTCCGTCATACGCGGTTGTACGCGGCGCATATTGGCCATGGATTTGTAGCTGGTGGCAGATAACTTGAAGAAGGCGGCCTTGATCAGTACCGTCAGCAGGATGATGGACACCCCCCAGTTCACGACGACGGACTGAATTTGGATGAGCAGCCAGAATAGCGGTTGGGCGATCCACCAGAGCCAGCCATAGTCCACACTGAGATCCAGGTATTCTGATATCTCCTTCAATCGGTACTGATCTTTGGGACCGGCATAAAAACTGGCCTTAAATCCCCCTGACTGGCCCGGGTCAATCACCATGGCAGGGCTGACAAATCCGCCAATGTTGAAGCCGTTGCGGGTAACCCGGGTGTTGTAGGTATGGGTCTGGTCCGGGTCGGGTATCCAGGCACTGAGGAAGTAGTGCTGGATCATGGCGATCCAGCCCCCTGGAAGCTGCTTCTTGAAGGGTTTTTCCGCCATTTCTTCGAAATCAAATTTGTTGAAGCGTTTCTCGGGTTGGGTCAGTGCCGTGCCGAGGAATGGTACCATTCCCATACCGCTGGAATTTTCCGAGGAGGGATCGGGACTACTGTCGCGCTTGATTTGCCCAAAAAGATTGGCTTGCCAGCGCTGCTCGCTGTTATTGGTGACCAGGTATTCCACATCTACCAGGTAATCCCCCCGGCGCAGCGTGAATCGTTTGATGACGTCGACCTCACCGTCACTCACATAGTGAAGATCCACCTGCAGGCGCTCGGCGGTGTCGGCCAACTGGTAGCTGGATGCGCCGGCGGTAAAGCTGGCGCGGCCGCCGCTGTCGATTCCATCGGGTCCAATTAGACCGCTCTGGGCGACATACAGTCGCCGTTCATCACGCTGCAGTAACAGGAACGGAATACCCGGGGCGTCCAGGCGAGCGTGATACTGGGGCAGGCCAACATGGAAGATTTCTCCACCGGTGAGATCTATGCGCACGTCCAGTACGTCGGTTTTCACCGAGATGGCATTGCCAGTACTGTCAGCAACGGGGGCGACTGCTGTCACTTGCTCCGTGCTTACCTGGGGCAGGTCATCAGTGCCATTTTCCTGCGCCGCTACTGCGGGAAGGTCGGGAGCATTATCCACAGAAACGGGCTGAACATTAGCAGCTGGCGTGTCGACCTGCTGTTTTTTGAAGGCTACCCACTCAGTAAGCAGCATGAAGGACAGTACGCCAATGACACCGATGAGCAGGGAACGTTGTAAATCCATAAATTAACTTATTGGGTAGGTGGTTGAGAAGGCACCGGGTCAATACCACCCTCATGCCAGGGGTGACACTTGCCCAGTCGTTTTATTGCGAGCCAGCTGCCGCGCAATACTCCATGCTGCTGAATGGCTTCTTCTGCATACTGGGAACAACTGGGATGAAAGCGACAGCTTGGACCCAGCAGTGGGCTGAGCAGAAATCGATATAGACGAATCGGGAGTATTAGGAGCGCGCGCATAAGGGTCAGGGTGCCGTCAGTTTCTGCCATTGCTGCCGCAATATAGAGGATAGTGTTGCGTTATCCAACTGATCTACACCTTGTCGTGCCAGCATAATCACGTCCAGATTGTTTTCTATTGCGGGGCAACAACGGAAAAATTCACGGGTAACCCGCTTTATTCGATTTCGCCGTGCCGCAAGTTTGACGTGCTTCTTAGCGATAACCAGGCCAAGGCGGCACTGTGGCTGGTGGTTGTAACGACCGAGCAGCAGCAGGTGTTTATGTGAAGCCCTGCTATCAGCAGCGTCAAACACTCGTTTGTAATCTGCAGCGTTCCGTAAGCGTCTATGCCTGGAGAAGGAGTTAGCTCCCACGCAAGAAGCCCTTAGCCCCGGGAAAAGCCCTTAGCCCAGGAAAAGCCCTTAGCCGCATAAGAAGCCCTCAGCTCCAAGAAGAAGCCTTTCGGTCCCCCCCCAGAAAGCCAATAGTTTCCATTATAGAGCGCGGTGTCGACTATTACGCGGCCAGGCGCTTGCGGCCCTTGGCGCGGCGGCGGTTAATCACATGACGACCATTTTTGGTTGCCATTCGTGAGCGAAAACCGTGGGTGCGCTTGCGCTTGATTACGCTGGGCTGATATGTTCTTTTCATGTCAGATCTTCCAAAACCGCCCGGGTTAGTTACCGGGCCGTAAAAAGGGCGTGTATTCTAGAGAAACAGTGGCTTAAATACAATCCACAACGGCGCTATTTTCTTACTGTCCAGACCGGTTCGCGGGCTCTTGCCGGGGGCTTGCAATACCGGCTGCGGTTATTTCGTGGGAGACCCTTGCCGGTCCTGTTCTGTGGCTTTTAATCAACACCTTTTCAAAAACTTATTAACAGCTTATCCACAGATAATTACGGAATTTTTCAGCAGCTTCTGTTTCGCCTTGACAACCCGGAAATGTACCATAACCACTTGATAAACAAGAATAAAATACAGGAAAGGTTTTTACTAAAAATTGTGGATAACTTGCAATTGCAGGGGTAGAATGCACTCCGGCTTGACAAAAACCACGCAGTTCGTCGAGCCGATATGCACAGTGATAAGTAACGATAATAGAATTGCTGAAGTTTCATCACCAAATAGTGGCGATAGCCACAGATATAAAGGGGTGTCGGTGCTTGGCCGATACCGGGAGAGCCTGATTTTGCCCGAAGTTGTTTGGCAAAAATGTATAGATTGCCTGCAAGAGGAATTGCCATCCCAGCAATTCAATACCTGGATACGACCACTTACCGCGGCGGCAGAAGGTGCGGAATTGCATCTGTTGGCGCCCAATCGCTTTGTAAAGGAGTGGGTCGACGAGAAGTTTCTGAAACGAATCAGTGAGTTGGTCCACGAGCTGGACCCTTACTGCGGCTACGAAGTAGTCGTGGATATTGGTGGTTCCGGCGCACGCACAGCTGCTGCAGCGGGGCCCCGACATGGAGTGGACCGGCTGGGAGCGGTCCGGCCGGGAGCGGCCCAACCAGGCATGGTCCCTGTGAATGCGCCGGCGGTTGCGGCCACGGCAGTGAGGGAGGCCCCGCGCAAGGTGGAGGTAGAGGGTGCGATAAAGCACCAGAATTATCTGGTGGATAATTATACGTTCGATAATTTTGTAGAGGGTAAATCCAATCAGCTGGCGTTGGCGGCGGCGGGGCAGGTTGCAGAAAACCCAGGTGGTTCCTATAACCCGCTGTTCCTTTACGGCGGCGTGGGTCTGGGTAAAACTCATCTCATGCACGCGGTTGGAAATGCCCTGTTAAAGAGCAACCCGGAGGCCAAGGTGGTCTACCTGCATTCAGAGCGCTTCGTCGCGGATATGGTCAAGGCTTTGCAGCTCAATGCCATTAGCGATTTCAAGCGCTACTATCGTTCGGTGGATGCCCTGCTCATAGACGACATCCAGTTTTTTGCTGGTAAAGAGCGCTCCCAGGAAGAATTTTTCCATACGTTTAATGCCCTGCTGGAAGGCGGGCAGCAAATGATATTGACCTGTGACCGCTATCCGAAAGAAATAGATGGTCTGGAGGAGCGTTTGAAGTCGCGCTTCGGCTGGGGTTTGACGGTAGCCGTGGAGCCGCCGGAACTGGAAACCCGGGTCGCCATCCTCATGAAAAAGGCGGCACAGGCACGCATCGATCTGCCCCCGGACGCCGCTTTTTTTATAGCCCAGCGGATTCGATCAAATGTAAGAGAGCTCGAAGGCGCGCTTAAGCGGGTGATAGCAAACGCTCACTTCACTACAAAACCCATCGATGTGGGCCTGATAAAGGAGAGCCTCAAGGATTTGTTGGCGTTGCAGGATAAGCAAGTGAGCCTGGATAACATTCAGCGCACGGTGGCCGAGTATTATAAAATCAAGGTTTCTGATCTGATGTCCAAGCGTCGCAGCCGCTCTGTGGCCAGACCGCGGCAGGTGGCTATGTCCCTGGCCAAGGAGCTGACCAATCACAGCCTGCCGGAGATAGGCGACAGTTTCGGTGGCCGGGATCACACGACAGTGCTGCACGCCTGCCGCAAGATCAAGGAACTGCGGGAGACGGAATCTGATATCCGTGAGGATTACAAGAATCTGTTGCGCTCGCTGACCACCTGAAGTGTAGTCAATCAACCTGCATGAAACGGGAAAGCTAATTATATGAAGTTTGTAGTTGCACGGGATGCGTTGCTGAAACCCCTCAATATGGTGGCTGGCGTGGTAGAGCGTAGGCAGACGTTGCCGATCCTGGCGAATGTGTTGATGGTGCTGGATGGCGACAGGTTGTCCCTGACCGGAACCGATCTGGAGGTAGAGTTGGTCGGACGGGTCAATCTGACGGGGGCTGGGGATTCCGGGGAAGTGACGGTGCCTGCCCGCAAGCTGGTTGATATTTGTAAATCATTGCCGGAGGGCTGTGATATAGAGTTCAGCGTTGAGGAGAACAAGGTGCTGGTGCGTTCCGGCCGCAGCCGGTTCAGCCTGGCTACTTTGCCGGCGCGAGATTTTCCTAATATTGAAGACAGCATTGGTACCCACCAGTTTGTGGTGCAGCAAGCGCAGTTAAAACGATTGATCGAGCGCACCGCTTTTGCCATGGCGCAGCAGGATGTACGGTATTACCTGAACGGCATGTTATGGGAACTCTCGCCGGCGCAGTTGCGAGTGGTAGCGACCGATGGTCATCGCCTGGCGATGTGTACGCTAACGACCGATCTGCGGGTGGAAAGTGAGGTTCAGGTTATTTTGCCTCGCAAGGGCGTACTGGAGCTTTCACGGCTGCTACAAGATGACGGCGGTGATATGTCGGTCATTCTGGGCAGTAATCACTTGCGGGCGACCACCGACGCATTCACGTTCACCTCCAAACTGGTGGACGGGAAATTTCCGGAGTACGAGCGCGTTCTCCCCCGATCTCCAGATAAGATTGTACTGGGTTCACGCAGCGAACTGCGCCAGGCATTCACCCGGGCCGCTATCCTGTCCAATGAGAAGTACCGTGGTGTACGCTTGCAGTTATCTGACCAGGTTCTGCAAATTCTGGCAAATAACCCGGAGCAGGAAGAAGCGGAGGAGATCGTTTCGGTGGATTACCAGGGCGATGGGCTCGAAATCGGGTTCAACGTCAATTATTTGCTGGATGTTCTGGGGGTGCTGGAGGGCGAGCAGGTAAAGCTGTCTCTGTCAGACGCCAATGGCAGCGCGCTGTTGGAGGAATCCGACGATGGCGATTCTCTTTATGTCGTGATGCCTATGCGACTCTAGGCCCCCCTGCACAGGGAGTGTTAACCCCTATATGGCCCTGGGCCGACTAGATATTACAGCTGTCAGGAACCTGCAACAGGTTAGCCTGCGCGACCTGGGGATGATTAATGTTTTCTACGGCGCAAATGGTGGCGGCAAAACCAGTTTACTGGAAAGCATCTACCTGCTGGGTATGGCCCGCTCATTTCGCAGTGCGCAGATAAACTCGGTAATCCAGCACGAGGCCCGCAGTTGTACGGTTTATGGAGAGCTGCGGCGGCCTGAAGGGGGCTACAGCATCGTTGGCGTGACCCGGGAGCGCACCGGTGGAGTGCAGATCAAGATAAATGGCAGCAGTGTCACTTCGGTGTCCGTCCTGGCGGAATATCTGCCTCTGCAGGTGATCAATGCCCGTAGTTTTGACTTGTTGACTGGTAGCCCGGTGGATCGGCGGCGGTTTCTCGACTGGGGCGTGTTCCACGTGGAACATCATTACCACGGGGTTTGGCAGCGCTTTCAAAAGTGCATAAAACAGCGCAATAGCTTGCTTCGGCATGGTAAAATCTCCGCTGGCGAATTACGGCCCTGGAGTCAGGAGTTTAGCGAGGCGGGTGAGCAGGTTGATTTGCAACGTCAAGCTTATTTCGGAGTGCTACAACCGGCTTTATCCGGCCTACTTGAGCGCTTGTCACCCTCGTTGCCGGCGTTGGAATTGAGGTATCGCCGGGGCTGGGACAAGCAGAGCTCTTTACTGCAGGCATTGCAATCCACAGAAAAAACTGACCGAGAGCAGGGCTATACCCATGTAGGACCCCAGCGCGCGGATCTTAAGCTACTGTGTGATGGTCGGGATGCTGGAGCTATCCTGTCCAGGGGGCAGCAAAAACTGGTGGTGTGTGCGCTCAAGTTGGCACAGGGGCAACTTCTGGCGCAACAGCGGGGGAGAACCTGCATCTATCTGGTGGATGATCTTCCTTCAGAACTGGATGCCGAGCATTGCCGGAGAGTTTGTGACGTCCTGGGTGAGCTCAACACACAGGTATTTATCTCCTGTATTGAGAAAGAAGATATTGGCTCCAGCTGGTCCGATCCGGGACTACTGGAAAGCGGAGCGGTGTTCCACGTGGAACGCGGTGTAGTCAGGCGGGATTGAAATAGTTTGGAGACAAGGTAAAACATGAGCGAAGAGCAAAATTACGATTCATCCAGTATCAAGATCCTCAAAGGCCTCGATGCTGTGCGCAAACGCCCGGGAATGTACATCGGTGATACTGATGATGGGACCGGCTTGCACCATATGGTGTTTGAGCTGGTAGATAATTCTATCGACGAAACGCTGGCCGGCCACTGCCATCTGATTACGGTAATCATACATCCCGATGAATCCGTCTCCGTAGCTGACGATGGCCGCGGAATACCCACGGAAGTGCACGAGGAGGGAGTTTCCGCGGCAGAGGTCATCATGACTGTGTTGCATGCCGGCGGTAAATTTGATGATAACTCCTATAAGGTATCCGGCGGCCTGCACGGGGTGGGGGTGTCCGTGGTTAATGCCTTGTCAGAGGAGTTGGTTCTTACCATCCGCCGGCAAGGCAAGATGTATGAGCAGATTTACCGTCATGGGGTACCGCAGGCTCCTCTTGCGGTGATCGGAGAAACAGAGGCCACGGGTACCGAGGTTCGCTTCAAGCCATCTTCGGCAACGTTTACCAACATTGAATTTCATTTTGATTACCTGGCCAAACGCCTGCGGGAGTTGTCTTTCCTGAACTCCGGCGTGTCCATCCTGTTAAAGGATGAGCGCAGTGGTAAGCAGGAGGAATACAATTATGAGGGCGGCTTGAAGGCGTTTGTTGCCTACCTCAATCAGAACAAGACCACAATTAACCGGGTCTTTCATTTTGACGCTACCCAGGATGACGGTGTTGGGGTAGAGGTGGCCTTGCAGTGGAACGACACCTTTCAGGAAAATATTTTCTGTTACACCAATACTATTTCTCAGCGGGATGGTGGCGCCCACCTTGCGGGCTTCCGGGCGGCGCTGACCCGCAACCTGAATACTTACATAGAGCGGGAAGGTCTGGCTAAAAAAGCCAAGGTATCGACTACTGGAGACGACGCACGCGAAGGCTTGACCGCGATTGTTTCCGTTAAGATGCCGGACCCGAAATTTTCTTCCCAGACCAAAGACAAGCTGGTCTCCTCTGAAGTCAAGGCCTTGGTTGAGCAGGCTATGAGTAAACACTTTGTCGATTATCTGCTGGAAAATCCGCAGGAAGCAAAATTGGTTGTGGGCAAGATGTTGGATGCTGCGCGGGCCCGGGAAGCCGCCCGCAAAGCGCGGGAAATGACCCGGCGCAAGGGCGCACTGGATATTGCCGGCTTGCCGGGCAAGTTGGCAGATTGCCAGGAAAAGGATCCGGCCCTGTCTGAAATTTATCTGGTGGAGGGTGATTCAGCAGGGGGTTCCGCCAAGCAGGGTCGCAATCGTAAATACCAGGCCATCCTGCCCTTGAAGGGCAAGATTCTGAACGTGGAGAAAGCGCGGTTTGACAAGATGTTGATCTCTGCGGAAGTGGGCACCATTGTCACGGCGCTGGGCTGTGGCATAGGCTCTGACGAATTTAATCCCGACAAGTTGCGCTATCACAGCATTATTATAATGACTGACGCCGATGTTGACGGCTCTCACATCAGAACGCTGTTGTTGACCTTCTTTTTCCGGCACATGCGCGAGCTGCTGGATCGAGGTCACATCTATATCGCCCAGCCTCCGCTGTACAAGGTTTCCCGGGGCAAGAGCCACCAATACCTGAAAGATGAGGAGGCCCTGAACCAGTACCTGACCCGGGGTGCCCTGGACGGTGCAGCCCTGTATGTGAACAGCGAGGCGTCACCGATAACCGGCGAGCTGCTGGAAGCGCTAGTCATCGAATATCGGACGGTGGCAGCGACGATCGAGCGCTTGAGCCGATTGTATTCCAGCGTTGTGCTGTGGCAAATGGTAGAGCAGCGAACCCTGGCTCTGGAGCAGTTGGAGCAGGAACAACAGGTGGTGGACTGGGGCGCCGAGCTGAGCCAGCGACTGCAGGAAGTTGCGGTCAAGGGCAGCCAGTACGATGTGGTGGTGCGCCGGGATGCGGAGCGAAATATCTATTACCCGGTGGTGAAGCTGATCTCCCACGGGGTTGAATCCGAGAGTGACTACCACCGCGAGTTTTTCGGTTCATCAGAGTACCGCAGCCTGCGCGTGCTGGGTGAGAAGCTGGGCTCCCTGATTGAGGAAGATGGCTATATCCAGCGCGGCGAGAAGCGCCTGCACACCACCGACTTCTCAGAGGCTCTGGACTGGTTGATGCGTCAAGCGGCCAAAGGCTACAGTATCCAGCGCTATAAGGGCCTGGGTGAAATGAACCCGGATCAACTCTGGGAAACCACCATGGACCCGGAGACCCGCAGGATGTTGAAGGTAACCATTGAGGACGCGATTGCCGCCGACCAGATCTTCACCACCCTCATGGGTGACCAGGTTGAGCCCCGTCGAGATTTTATTGAAGATAATGCGCTGTCCGTAGCCAACCTGGACGTCTAGGCTGGCAAGTACTTACTAACTACTTGCTGGCTAGCGGAGGGTTCGCTCTGGCCCGGGCCAGAGCGCCTTATTTCGCCACCACCAGCAATGATATATCCGCCACCTGCAGAAACAGATCACGCAGGGATTTGAGTAAGCCAAGCCGGTTTGCGCGTAAATCCGGCTCTTCCACCATGACCATCACCTGATCGAAGAAATCGTCTACCGGAGATTGCAGGTCGGCCAGTATCGCCAGCCCTTCTGTGTAGTGTTTTTCCCGGAGTAATTCCGCAAGGATCGCGGCCTTCTCCGTTATTAACTGGGCCAGGGTGACTTCCGCAGGTTCTTGAAGTAAGTCTTTACTCACCTCGGTGGCGGCGCTTTCTGCACCCTGTTTCTCCAGGAGGTTGGAAACGCGTTTGTTGGCAGCCGCCAGGGACGAAGCCTCGGGGAGCTGTGCAAAGGCGTGGACCGCGTGGACCCGCCGGTGAATATCCAGCGGTTGGTTCAGCTGTTTGGCACTGACCGCCTGGAACACTTGCGCCGGGATCTGCTCATCCTCGTACCAGGCGCGGAATCGCTCCAACATATAGCTGAAGGTGGCTTCGACCGCGCCATCGGCCAAAACACCCGCCGGGTACTGGGCCGCCGCGGTCTGCAAATATTGCCGCAGGTCCAGCTCCAGTTCCCCCCCGACAACGATGCGAAGCACCCCCAGGGACGCCCGACGCAAGGCAAAGGGATCGCGGGATCCGGTGGGGGCCTGGCCGATGCCAAAGATGCCCACCAGGGTATCGAGTCGGTCAGCCAGGGCCACAGTGGTGGCGACCGGGGTTTGCGGCAGCTTGTCTCCGGCAAAACGAGGCCAGTAATGCTGTTGCAGGGCATCTGCCACTGCCTCCGCTTCACCGTCATTCAGTGCGTAGTAGCGCCCGGCAATGCCCTGCATGTCGGCGAATTCGCCGACTAAATCAGAGATCAGATCGGCCTTGCAGAGGGTCGCCGCGCGAACCGCCTGGTCGGGGTCAGCACCCACGTCCCCGGCCAGCGCCCGGGCCAGCTGTTGTAACCGCAGGGTTTTGTCGTACAAGCTGCCCAGCTTCTGCTGGAACACAACGTCGCGGAGGCGCTCCACCCGATCCACCAGAGGGGTTTTCTGGTCGCTGCGAAAAAAGAAGTCCGCGTCGCTGAGCCGGGGTCGGATAACCCGTTCATTGCCCTCCACCACCTGTGCAGGATCATTGCTTTCCAGATTCGACACGGCAATAAAATGGGCTTGCAAGTGTCCTTCCGCGTCCACCATATGGAAGTACTTCTGGTGTTCCTTCATGGAAGAAATCAATGCCTCCGCCGGAATCTGCAGGAATCGCTGCTCGAAATTGCCGGTTAGTGCGACTGGCCACTCCACCAGGCCGGTTACTTCATCCAGCAGCGCGGGGTCAATTTCCGCGCGTGCACCCAGCGCCAGTGCCGCTGCTACCACCTGTTCGCGAATCCGCTCCCTTCTCTCCTCAAAACTGGCGATAACCTTGTGTGCGCGCAACAGTTCGCAGTAGTCGGCTGGGCGTTTCAAGGTCAGCTCGCCGCTGCTGTGAAAGCGGTGCCCGCGGGTCCGGTTCCCTGCCCGTTTGCCGAGAATTTCACATTCCAGCACCTGTTCGCCCAATAACACCACAATCCAATGCACCGGGCGCACAAATTCGGTACGCCCGGATCCCCAGCGCATGCGCCTGGGTGCCGGCAGTTCCCGCACACTGCGCTCAATTATTCCGGGCAGACACACAGCGGCATTGGCGCCGCTGACCTGGCTCTTGTAGGCCAGCCGTAAACCTTTTTCGGTTACCACGGTTTGCAACTGATCCGGACTGATGCCGTTCTTTTTGGCAAAGCCCAGGGCAGCCTTTGACCAGCTGCCGTCAGCTTCCCGGGCGCGGTCTGCGGGAGGCCCCAGAGATTCCACATTTTGGTCTGGGGCCTGTAGCTGTAAATCCTCGATATGCACCGCCAGTCGTCTCGGTGAGGCGTAGCGGTGTACCTGTCCATAGCTCAGCCCGGCCGAGTCCAGCCCTGCGTTGATGCCCTCGGCCAGGGCGTCGCGCAAGTTCTTCAGCGCCTTCGGCGGTAGCTCTTCAGTACCGATTTCAACCAGTACGTGCTCCGTACTCATGCTTGTTTCGCCTCCTCTGCGGCCAGCACTTCCCGGCGCACTGCTTCGGGAGCCAGGGGAAAGCCCAGCTGCTTGCGGGCCTCAAAATAGGCCTCGGCGACTGCCCGCGACAAGCTGCGTACGCGCAGAACAAAGCGCTGGCGCTCGGTCACGGATATCGCGTGACGGGCGTCCAGCAGGTTGAAGGCGTGGGAGGCTTTCATGACCATCTCGTAGGCAGGCAAAGGCAGTGCCGGGGTACGCCGCAAGAGCTGTTGGCACGCCTGCTCACAGTAGTCGAAAGTCTTGAATAACTGCTCAACATTCGCCTCCTCGAAGTTGTAATGAGACATTTCCACTTCGTTTTGGTGGAAGACATCGCCATAGGTAACGGCGCCCTCCGGGCCCTGGGTCCAGACCAGGTCGTAGATACTGTCCACCCCTTGCAGGTACATTGCGATCCGTTCCAGGCCATAGGTGATTTCACCGGACACGGGATAGCACTCCAGGCCGCCGACCTGCTGAAAATAGGTGAACTGGGTAACTTCCATGCCGTTCAACCAGACTTCCCAGCCCAGGCCCCAGGCCCCCAGGGTCGGCGCTTCCCAGTCGTCCTCGACAAAACGAATATCGTGGATGGTCGGGTCGATACCCAGTTCGGTGAGGGACTGCAGATACAAGTCCTGGAAGTTTTCCGGAGACGGCTTCAAGATAACCTGGAACTGGTAGTAGTGTTGCAGGCGGTTGGGGTTCTCGCCGTAACGGCCGTCGGTGGGCCGGCGACAGGGCTGCACATAGGCCGCATTCCAGCTTTCCGGACCAATTGCGCGCAGGAAAGTGGCCGGGTGGAACGTACCCGCGCCTACTTCCAGGTCCAGGGGCTGCAGTACAACGCAGCCCTGGTTCGCCCAGTATTGCTGGAGTGCTTGTATAAGTTCCTGAAAAGTAACAACTTTCGGCTTGGTTTGTGTCACCGATTTACCTGCGAACAGCAAAAAGCGGACTATTATACAACCTCTTTTGACTGCATAATATGCGCCCGGGCGGTGCCCCTCGCGTACTGCCCTGCTACAGCGTTTTGGTGGAGAGCCCCGAGTTGATGATCTATGGAAAATTGGTTGCCGGCGCCATTGGCTTTTTGGTGCTTGGCCCGATTGGATTACTGTTGGGCCTGTTGGTAGGCCACAGCTTTGACAAGGGTCTGCGACGCACATTTCAGTTTGGCAGCCCGGCCCAGTTGGAACGTGTTCGGCAGAGCTTCTCCGAGAGCTGTTTCAGCCTGCTCGGCCATGTGGCGAAAGCGGATGGTCAGGTCAGCGAGCAGGAAATAGCCCAGGCGGAACTCATTATGCGGCAGCTGGGCGTGCAGGGCGACCAACGCCAGGCCGCCATTGGGTTTTTCCAGCGCGGCGCTGCCGCCGGTTTTCAGCCCGAGCCCCTGATTGCCGGGTTCAGGGAGCAGTGCTCCGGACACCGTCAGCTGACCCAGACACTGTTGATATTCTTAATCAGTATGGCAGCGGCGGATGGAGAGATAGCTTCTTCCGAGCGAGAAGTGCTGCAGAGCTGTGCCTCCTTCCTGGGCTACGGCGCCGCCGAATTCGCGCACTTGCTGGAGATGGTGCAGGCGCAGAGCCATTTCCACCGCGGCGCCAAACCGCCGCCCAATACCGACCTGCTGGTGGATGCCTACCTGGCGCTGGGGGTCAGTCGCGACTGTGACGACCGCAGTCTGAAGCGCGCCTACCGGCGTCTGATGAGTGAGCACCACCCGGACAAGCTGATCGCCCAGGGTGTCCCCGAGGACATGCTAAAGCTTGGCACGGAGAAATCGCAGGAAATCCAGGCTGCCTATGAATTGATCAGGAAGCAGCGCAAGGCGATTGGCCGGGGCTGACTCAGTACGAAAAATACGCGACCTGAACCCGGCATTGTCCGCAAGCCGGTGCTACTGCAGCCCGAAGCGCATCTCCACACTGGCGGAGATGCGACGCTTGCCGTAGTTGTAACCCGCGGTGTCGGCGTCGGCCGCTTCCGCCATCAACAGACGCGGCTGCGGCCGATTGCGGGATATCTCACTGACGCTGATAACTTTGCCGAGCTCGGCGTCAATTTCCGCGGCAATGGCTGCGGCCTTGACTTTACCCTGCCCCAGAGCCGCCCGCAGGGCATCCAGTCGGAGCTCGCTGATATTGCTGTGACTCAGCTGTGGGCTACCGATTTGCTGTAGTGGTAATTTGCTCAGTCGCTGCGCCAGGGCAGGATACTGCTCGAGGTCCCGCAACGTGAATACCACGGTGCGCACCACCGATTCTCCCAGGTAGTGTCTTTGCTGCTGCCGCCATTCGTATTCCGGGAACGCCTGCATACTGGAGCTGTCGATATCATCCTCTGCAATTCCCAGGGACCGGGCTTGCTCGATGGCGTCCTTGACCACGAGGTCCGTCGCGGCGCGCGCCTGACTCAAGGAGGGTTTAGTGTGTTTGATGGTAATCGGGAACGACAAGGTATCCGGCACCGCCTCCACATAGCCCTCGGCAACAATAGTGATTGACCGCTGCGGGGCTTGTCCCAGCACGACCGGACTCACGAGGAACAGAATAATGAGTAGGATGTTGCGCATG
>JAPUKZ010000469.1 GCA_027295405.1 Gammaproteobacteria bacterium | reverse complement strand
GCTCGCCGCAGTTGGTCTGATCGCCCTGATCGAATCTGATCCCGGCTACGTTTTGATTTCCTATGGTCTCACCACGGTCGAGATGAGCTTGTGGGTGGGGTTGGTCATATTGTTGCTCTTTAACCTGCTCTGCTACGGCATTTTTCGCCTGTGGCGAAAGCTGTTGGCGGGTCGAGGTTCTCTGGCCAACTGGACGCAGGATCGAAAAACCAGCAAGGGGCGCCGCTTAACCAGCAAGGGTTTATTCAGCTACATGGAGGGAAACTGGGCTCACGCACGACGCGTGCTGGCACAGGCTGCGCCACATTCTGAGACACCGGCCCTGAACTACCTCATGGCCGCTCGCGCCAGTCATTCGCTACGCGACAGCGACAAGGTGGATCACTACCTCAGCGCCGCTGCGCTCGCCGATACGCGGGCCAGCAAGGTGGTGGGGTTGACCCGGGCGGAGCTACTACTTGAAGTGGGCCAGTTGCAGGCCGCCGCCGATGTTCTGGATGCCTTGAGCGCTGAGGGCGGAAAAGATGTGCAGCTGCTGAACCTGCAATTGCAGGCCTATCGCGGCTTGTCGCAATGGGGCAAGCTGGCTCCCTTGCTTGGGGAGCTGAAGAAAAACAAAATTTTGGCTGGGGTTGAGTTGCAATCCCTGGAGCGAGAGGTATACAGCGGGATGTTCGCAGCCGCGAGTGCGTCCTCGACACAGGCCGAGTCAGACAAGGTCTGGGGGGCTTGCCCCGGCGCATTGCGCAAAGACCCGGCGATTCTCGCCAACTATGCGCAGAGTTTACTGCGCAGCGGCGAACACCCCCTCGCGGACAAGCTTTTGGAACGCGCGCTGAAAAAACAGTGGGATTCCCGGCTGGTGAACCTGTATGGCCTGGTTGAGAGTGGCGAGCCCGCCCGGCGCCAGAAGGTGGCGGAGCGCTGGCTCAAGCAACACAGCGAAGATGCTGTGCTGCTGCGTTGCCTGGGGCGATTGGCTCTGCGCAACAAACTCTGGGGCCAGGGACGAGACTACTTTGAGAGCAGTTTCCGCCTGCAGCCCAACAGCGAAACCTGCGCCGAACTCGCGCGCCTGCTGTTCAACCTGGGCGAGCGCGAGAAAAGCGCGCAGTGCTATCGCGAGGGACTGCTACTGCGGGAGAACAATCTGCCTGAGCTTCCACAGCCCTCGATATCACCAAACCGTTAATTTCCCTTAATCCAGAAAACCTCACTGGAACTTTTTTGCTGTCTCGGGAGATCCGGTTGCGAAAAAATAGGGGACGTAGCACGGTTTTTGCTGTTGAAAACCGTGCTACGTCCCCTATTTTTTCAGACTATACCCAGGCGGATCTGGTCTCTGCTAATTGGACAGACTATTCAGATTGTTGAGATTCTTCTGCAGGGATTTCTCCAGCGCTTCCAGGCTGGCAAACTGTTCGCGGGCGGCGGCGATTTGCGGGCCAATCTCGCTGCTGATGCGATTTTGCAAGCCCGTCGTCAGTTCGCCGATCTCGCTCTGCAATGCGCTCAGCACGGTTTTTTGCAGGAGCTCGTCCAGATCGGCGGCGAAGCTGATCTGGGGCGATTGCACGGTGCCGGAGAAAACCATCTGCATGACAAAATCATTGCTGGATTCCAGTACCGCAGCGAGCAGTCGGGCCGCTTTGCTGGCGTTCTCCGGCAGCTCAATCTGCAGGACCGTCTTCGTGTAGTTTTGCCTGACCATGCCGTCCAGCTGTTCCCCCTGCACCCGCAGTTCTCCGGTAATGTTGAGCAGGGTTTGCAGCAGGGTGATGTGCAACTCCTCATCACCGGCCAATAGCATATCGCGCAGGGGTAGTTGATCTACTGCGATGGTGACCAGATCGTTGGCAACGCCACGGTGATCGACATGGGCATCTACCGCCAGGCTGCCGCCATCCAGGCTGCTGCCACGCAATTTCAGGATGGCGACTTCTTCCGCTATCTCCAGCGGCCAGCTGAAGTTGGTGAGCTCACCCACAACCGCGAGCCCGGCGGCGGAGGGCAACAGCGGCCCTTTCAGGCTGGCCTTCGCTATGAATATGGGCATGGTGTCCTCGGGGCTGATTTGACCCGCGGTTGAGTAGGCGATGGGTGCCAGTACCTGTTGCAGAATGCCGTTCAGGTCACCGCGCAGTAACTGGTTACCCAGTTGCGCGGTCTGCGCGCTGTCCAGCCCCAGCGAGCTGATTAATTCGTTGGTATGTTTGCCGGGTAGGCCGGCAGCGTCGCTGATGGTCTCGCGCATCTGGGCAATATCGCCGCGAAACTCCCGGCGCATGGATTCCAGGTTGGCGAGATCCCGGCGCACGTCGGAATACACTTCTTGCGCGGACGCCACCGCGGCGAGCTTGCCGGCGACACCACCGCTGGGATTCTTTAATTGGGTCAGTCGTCGTTGGTATTCCTCGATATCCTCTGCACTGGGCAGGGTCGCTATTTTTGCCTTCCACTTTGCTTCGCCCTCATCAAATGCAGCATTGAGGGCCGCGATGTCTGCGTCCAGCTTGTCCCGTTGCCTGGCCAGCAGTGCATCGATATCAGGAAGCTTGAAATCGGGGAGGCCAGCGGTTGCGATATCGCTGTCCTCGGCAACCAGTGGGCGCAGGATTTTAGCCGGGGTCGGTCGGTCGGCGAAGACGACCAGCCCTTCTGTTTCCAGCTGTTCGATCTCGATGATGTCGCTCGCCAGTCGCAACAGCTTGATATCAATATAAACCCGGTCTGCCTGGACCAGATTGCGGTTGGCATTGCTGCGATCCGCAACCTGTAACTGAAACAGGGTAATTTTGCCGACGAAGGGAGATATCTGCACCGAGTCCAGAGTAACCTCGGCCCCATACATCTCGCTGGCCTGGCTCTCGAACAGGGGCTTTGCGAGCGTGTCCAGTAACAGCAGATAAATCACCAGCAATACGCTGAAGAAGATGACGGTGTAGCGCGTGGAGCTTCTCATGCACCCGATCCCAATGCTGATTATTGTGCGTCGGTTTATTGGATTACGACTGTGCCCGATAGTATCACTGATCGATACCGAGTTCTGCCCACATGGCGTCAACGCGCTGTCGCACGTCCGGGCTCATTGCTATGGGTTTGCCCCAGTTGCGCCCGGTCTCTCCGGGCCATTTATTGGTGGCGTCGAAGCCGACCTTGGAGCCGAGTCCCGACACTGGCGAAGCGAAGTCCAGGTAGTCGATTGGGGTGTTCTCAATAAACACCGAGTCGCGCTTTGGATCCATGCGGGTGGTCATTGCCCAGATAACGTCTTCCCAGTTGCGGGCATCCACGTCTTCGTCGGTGACAATCAGGAACTTGGTATACATAAACTGGCGCAGGAAGGACCAGACGCCCAGCATCACCCGTTTGGCGTGACCGGGGTACTCCTTGCGCATGGTGATGACCGCCAGGCGGTAGGAACAGCCTTCCGGCGGCAGGTAAAAATCGACAATTTCCGGGAACTGTTTCTGTAGTATCGGTATGAAAACCTCGTTCAGGGCAACCCCGAGTACCGAGGGTTCATCGGGCGGCCTACCCGTATAGGTACTGTGATAGATGGGGTTTTCACGATGGGTGATCGTCTCCACCGTAAACACCGGGAAGCGTTCGACCTCGTTGTAGTAGCCGGTGTGGTCACCAAATGGGCCCTCGTCGGCCAATTCGCCCGGTTCCAGATAGCCCTCCAACACGTACTCTGCGGTGGCGGGTACCTGTAGATCATGTGCCTTGCAGCCCTCGCTGAAACAACGCACGAGTTGCGTTTTCCCGCCGCGCAACAAGCCGGCAAAAGCGTATTCGGAAATACTGTCGGGGACGGGTGTAACGGCTGCCAGCGTCGTTGCCGGGTCTGCACCCAAAACCGCTGCCACCGGAAAGCGCTGGCCCGGGTGTGCCAGCTGCCAGTCGCGAAAATCCAGGGCGCCGCCCCGGTGTGGCAGCCAGCGCATGATCAGCTGGTTCTTGCCCAGCAGCTGCAGGCGGTAAATGCCGAGATTTTGCCGCTCCTTTTCCGGCCCGCGGGTAATCACCAGAGGCCAGGTAATCAGGGGAGCGGCGTCCTCCGGCCAGCAGGTCTGGATGGGCAAGCGGGTCAGGTCCACCTCATCGCCCTGCTGTACATGAAACTGACACACTGCCTTGTTCAACAGTTTCGGCGCCATGTTGAGCACCTGTTTCAGTACCGGCATTTTCTCCCAGGCGTCCTTGAAACCCCGAGGTGGGTCCGGTTGCCGCAGGTAAGCGAGTATTTCCCCAACTTCCCGCAGTGCTTTGAGGTTTTCCCGACCCATACCCAGGGCCACGCGCTGCTCGGTGCCGAACAAATTTGCCAGCACCGGCGTAGTAAAACCTTTGGGATTTTCAAACAGCAGTGCCGGACCGCGACGCTTCAGGGTGCGGTCGCAGATTTCGGTCATTTCGAGATAGGGGTCGACCTCAGCGGTGATGCGTTTGAGCTCACCGCGCGATTCGAGTAACTGGATGAATTCGCGTAGGTCCGCGTACTTCACTTACGTTTCATGGAGAGGAAGAACTCCGCGTTGGTCTTGGTTTCCTTGAGCCGGTCGAGCAGGAATTCAACCGCGGCAAGATCTTCCATGCCGTGCAGCAGTTTGCGCAGGATCCACATACGCTGCAGTTCTTCTTCGCCGGTGAGCAGGTCTTCACGGCGGGTGCCGGAACGTCGGATGTTGATGGAGGGATAGACCCGCTTCTCCATAATCTTGCGATCCAGGTGCAGTTCCATGTTGCCGGTGCCTTTGAATTCCTCATAGATCACTTCGTCCATTTTGGAACCGGTGTCGACCAGGGCGGTGGCGATAATGGAGAGGCTGCCACCTTCCTCGATGTTGCGGGCCGCGCCGAAGAATCGCTTGGGCCGCTCCAGGGCGTGGGCGTCGACACCGCCGGTCAGCACCTTACCAGAACTGGGAATGACCGTGTTATGGGCACGGGCCAGGCGGGTGATGGAGTCGAGCAGGATGATCACGTCTTTCTTGTGCTCTACCAGGCGCTTGGCTTTTTCGATCACCATCTCGGCCACCTGAACGTGGCGTGAGGGGGGTTCGTCAAACGTCGACGC
>JAPUKZ010000468.1 GCA_027295405.1 Gammaproteobacteria bacterium | reverse complement strand
CTACTACGCACGCGCTATCCAGGAACCCAGCCCGGCGGTGAATGCCGGTGGCCTGCGCTGCGAATATGACGAGCGCGGCGTTTGCATTGCCGTCAATCCCTGTTACGGAGACTACCGTACCGACCGCTCCGACGAGTGCCTGAGCCCCAATGAAGAGCGGGCCTGGTCGTCTCCCATTTATATCGATTACCAAAGTAAATAGCATGAAAAGGAAACAGCGGGGCGCGGCCCGGGGCCTTGGCAATACCCAGATCATTGCGCATTGCCTGGAATCCTTGCTGGAAGTTGCACAGGTTCCGAACAACACCTACGAGGTGATGTCGCTGGAAGCACAAATACCCACTACGGCGCTGCAGCTGGATGGCTAGGGCTGCCCGTACCACCCGTTCTGCCGGCTCGGAGCAGACCCGACAGTTGCTGGTAAGCACCGCGACGCGCCTGTTTGCCGAGCATGGATTGGATGGTGTGTCACTGGCAGAAATCAATCGCGCCGCCGGTCAACGCAACGCCACCGCCTTGCACTACCACTTCGGTGGCAAGGAGGGCCTGGTGCAGGCCATCTTCCACAAGCACACCGAGCGCGTCAGCCGTTTGCGTGAGACGATGCTGGAGCAACTTCCCGAGACGGCGGATATTGCCAACCTGGTGCCGGTGCTGATAGTGCCGCTGGCGCAGCAGGTATTGGATGAAGACGGCGGTATCCACTACCTGCTGTTTCTGGCGCAGCTGATGAACAATCCCGGTCTGCCGCGGGGTGAGATGGACCGTCACAGTTCCCAGGTGCTGGCGGAGCAGTTGCGTCGTTTTCAAACTGCCCTGGAACATGTGCCGGAAGAGATTCGAGCCCTGCGGGTCAACTTCACGGTCTTGATGACCTTCAATTCGCTGGCCAGTTACGCCGCCGAGGTGCAGCGCAATGGCTTCGATGCGGCGCGCCACCAGCTGGTGATGGAACAACTGGTGGCGGCGGCCATCGCGGTGCTGGATTTTGAGGAAGCATTTGTGTCAGAGTAGGCCGCGTGCCTGTATTTTTCCGCTTGCGCCCGCTTTTCCTGTTGTGTCTGTTACTCTCGCCCGGCGTGACTCTGGCGCGTGAGCAGCACGACCCGCCGACGCCCTACGGTCTCAATTATTACCGGGCGTCGACGCAGGCTGCCGAGCCCGCGGTGCGCATACTGCGCAGTGCTCCGGAGGCGGCCCGCTACCGCAGCCAGGTAGAGGCTGCGGAACTCGCCCATGGCCCCTACAGTCCACTGCTGGGAGAGACCCTGGCGGACGAGGCGATTTATCTGGAACAACAGGGCGACCACGAGGCTGCCATTAACAGCCTGCGCCGCGCGGTGCATGTTACCCGCATCAACGACGGCCTGCACAGTGCCATGCAACTGCCGCTGGTGCGGCGTTTGTTTGACAACTATCTCGCCGTCGGTGATCTGGAAATGGCCGATGATACCCAGCAGTATCTCTACTTTCTTGGCACCCAGTCGCAGCAGCTGCTGTCCCCGGAAAAAGTGGCTGCCGCCCTTGAACTGGCCAACTGGCGGCGCCAGACCTGGCTGGTGGAGTTGCATGATCGCAACCTGAAACGCTGGTACAACAGCTACCAGCTGATCGACGATGCCCTGGATGAATTGCAGAAGCAGGAACTGGAACAGGCACCCCTGGAATTACTGGAACCGCTGAGCTATGCCCAGTTGCGTCACTTGTATCTTCTTGGAGAGGGGGAGTTTGGTCTGCGGGAAGAGTTGCAGCTCACGCTCAACCGCAGCTCTGCCGATGAGGCAAACCAGCAAATGAGTCGTGAGGAGCGGCAGTTGCAGCACCTGCAGCAGGGCGCCTATTCGCTTGGCCGCAAACTGCTGGAGCAGTTGTCCCAGGCGCACGGGCAAGCGGGGGGACGGCGTGGGCAAGCCAGGGCTGAACTGTACCTGGCGGACTGGCACATCTGGCACAATCGCAGTACCCGGGCCGGGGAGCACTATCGTCAGAGTTGGCAGCTGCTCGGTGACCCTGAACTACACTATTTGCGGGAAGAGTGGTTCGCGGAGCCGATGGAACTGCCCTTGGATGACGTTTTCCATGCCGACTCACAGCTGCTGCCTGCGGGAACCGTATGGGTGCCGGTGAGACTGCGCTTCGCCGTGTCGGCGCAGGGTAAACCCCGTGATATTGAGACGCTGGCCCTGGCGGAACAACACGAGGTCCTGGGTTACCGCATCAAGCGCTGGCTGCGAGCGGCGCGCTACCGGCCTCGGGTGGAAAGCGGCGAACCGGTGGCCAGCGCGGTACTTGAGCGTGAATACCTGGTGGCAGAGTGAGAGAAGCGGTGCTGCAGCGGTGGCTGTCTGCCGGGGTCCACAAAAAACCTCGGGGCTATCAGGCGTTTTCCAGTATCAGCAGGGTCCCTCGCGCAGACAGCGGTCGCCGGGTGCGCCACTCCAGCAACTCCGCGCAGAAGCTGTCCTCGCAGCGCCGTGCTACCTCGAGGAAGGGTGAGCGCTCCGGATCGGCGATGATAATCTTCTTGACGCCGGCCTTGACCGCCCGCTTGATCAGGTTGAACACCGGGTTGACCAGCTCGTCCCAGAAACAGATATCAGCCGCGACCAACAAGTCCACGGACTCCAGTTGGCGACCGCTGATTTTCTCAAAGCGGGATTTGAGCGTGGTAACTTCCACCCCATTGGCCTCGGCGTTGGCACGCAGATAGGGGAACACATCCGCATCCGCATCCACCGAGGTTACCCGCGAGCCAAATTTGCGGGCGCAATAAATACCCGACATACCCCAGCCACAGCCCGCATCCATGACACTGCCGGCATGCTCCGGGGGATGCTTGCTGAGATAGTCGATCAGCAGGAAGCTGGAGTGCCACAGTTTGTTGCCGTGAATGGAAGGCTGGGCGTCACTGCGTTTCACCCGGCGGATGGCCGGGTGTGAAGCGGTGAGCATGCTGACGCCGTGAAAGCGGTACTCCCGGCGGGGTCCCTTGTTAGTTGCTGCCATGGCTCGCGGCGTTGATCCAGATCGGTGATGTCCAGGCACGTTCCTGGATGAGCGGAGAATAAAAGGGTTCCTGATTTTCGTCCAGACAACATTTGCCATAAACATCACCGATGGCACCCGCATCCTGCTGTGCGGCGGTTTTGGCGTCCGCCCGGGCCTGGCAATCGGCTGAAAAAAGGATTTACCCCGGCGGCCTGGCACTGCAGTGTGCTCCAGCGGCAGCTGGGATTCTCCAGCACCCGCACGTAATAGAAGGCATCCTGGCTGGCATCAAAACCGGGATCCTGCCAAACCGTGCACAGGTTGTTTGAACCGCGGCCAACCGGGGTGCAGGTCTCGGGATTGACGCTGGCGCCATTGTCAGCGCTGCCGGCCACATCGAATACCTGTTCCGCAGTGTTGCCCTCAGCGTCGACCCAGCCCTTGATGATCTGCACCCGCTGCAGGTCGTTGCCGGGGTTGCCGGGGCTGCCCGGGTCCTTGAGCACGCTCACCAGAAACCGGGGCGGCGCTTCGCCAGCTTGGATCTCGCCACCCATGGGCACGCCCTGTTGGTAGGCATCCTCCACCATGGTAGGTGAAGCGCAGGCATCCGCGGGAATATCCGCGCCCGCGAAAAATCTCACTACCGGGCGGGTGCCGCTGGTGGCGTAGGTTTCCTTGATGCGCAGGCCATTGAATATGGCATCCCGAGAATTCTCCTCGGCCCAGACCACGGCCAGACCGCCGGGGTTATCAAAGAAGTGGTCTTGCACATTGCGGTAGCCGGCGTCCCGTCGACCCAGATTGCCGACGTAGTTGTTTTCCTCCGCTCCGCCAGCGGTGGCGCTGTGGGTGTCGGTGCTGCCGATAAAACCCATCTTGAAGGGATTGGTAGCACCGTTCTGGCCCAGGGCCAGGCCATCCTTGAGCACGTTGCGCAACATATTGCGATGGCCGAACTCATCCAGTGGCACCGCTGCCGCCCTCTCGGTTCGCACTTCACCATACACCGTACCCAGCATCATCAGGTTGTCAGACTTGGCCTGCTCAAAGTCACACAGCTCGTCCTCGGTATCGAGACCACGTCCCAGCAGGCGGTCGAAGCGGCACTCGGAGGCGGCCTTGTGCTGGACGATTTCCACCAGCGGTTCGAAGAACAAGCGATCCTGTGCCTGCTGTTCATTGATCGGGTCCGGAAACATCAGGCCGCCACTGAGGTTGGGGTTGTGGGGAATGGACATCACATCGCAGCCGGCGTCGCCGTCTATGCACTCCTCCCGCAGCCGTCGCCACAACTCCGGAAAATTTCGCGAGCCGGTGTCGTAGGTCGAGATAGCGGTGTCGGTCACCCGTTCGTTGCGAAAGATCACATTGCGGTGCAGGTTGTTGCCGTTGGGGGCATCGGTGTACTCGTAGGCGACGAAGCTGGTGAAGGTACATTCGGCGCTGCGATCATAGTGGTCCTCGGCCGCTTGCTGGGTTTTCAGCCAGGTCTCACGATGGGCGGCATCACAGTCCGACAGGCTGCAGACAAAGGACTCCTCCTTGCCACCACCACCTCCCAACACCGCCAGGTTGACCCAGTAATCCGCGGCCAGTAACTGCACCATGAACCACTCACTGCGGGTCATCATGCAGTAGGGGAACCAGTAGCCCAGCTTGCGGTCGTCCTGCGTACAAATGTTGATGGGGCCCAGGTACTCGGAGTGATCGGTGACCCCGGTAAAATCCAGGGGGCGCTGTAATTGCGCGCGCAGGGTCTGGTTGGAATCTGCGTCAGAAAGCATGATGGGTTCGCCCTTGGCATAGCGATAGGCGGCCCAGGGGTCGTTGCGCTGGCTGGATACGTAGGAATCGAAGGAGTAACTGGTGTGAACGTGCAGGTCGCCGAACAGGGGCATTTTGGTAGCGGTGTAGTGGGCACAGGGTTGGCGCTGTTCGGTGCGCTTAAAGGGCGGTGCCGCGTTCGGTGAGGCCGCCATCGGTCGGGCTGAAGATTGCTGGGCTGGAACCGATTGGATCAGGCCGAGCATGAGCAGGGCTAGCAGTGTGGGGTGGCACTTATTCATATATTCATCCCTCCGGTAACCACTCTTGCAGTGTAGTCGACGCCGCTTGCACCAGCCTCCGGTCCTACAGGAGGGGACAAATGGGTTATTCGCGTGTGCACAATAACGGGGCAATAGTGTGTGGAAGCGTGTGGAAGCGGGTAGAATCAGTGCAGAATGCATGATTTATTGTGGACTGGTCAGGTATGAGCACGGAGCGCAGAGAAGTAGAACTACTGGAAAAAAACCAGCCGCAGCAACAGCGAGCGATCAAGACCTATGAGTCAATCCTCGACTCCGCCGCGGAATTGCTGGTGGAGGCGGGGCTGGAACGCATTTCCACCAATCTGATCGCTGAGAAAGCTGGCATTACAGTACCCGCCCTGTACCGCTATTTTCCCAACAAGTATTCGATTCTGAATGCCCTGGGCACACGGCTGATGGACCGGCAGAACCAGGCGATTCTGAACTGGCACGAACAGAACGTGGTCGGCGCACCCGCAGGCAGTATTCCCGAAAATATTGCCGACGCTTTGTACGCCGCCTATACGGCGACTTGCAGCCTGGTGGGCGGGGTGCAGATTATGCACGCCCTGCAAGCCATCGCTCCCCTGCAACAGGTGCGACAGGACAACCACTGGGGTGTTTCCGAGACGTTCGCCCACCTCTGGGCCGAGCAGTTTGGGATAGAGTTCGATCCCGACGCGGTACAGCGGGCTCGGGTAGCGGTCGAACTGGGCTACGCCACTATTCAGCTGGCCATTGAAGACGATCGCTGCGAGCCCGAAGTGGTCTTGCGCGAGGGTGCGCAAGCAATCGGCCTGTACCTCGAGAGTGTCTTGCGCGCCAGCGGTTTCGAGCTGGATTGAGGGCATCCCCCGCACTTCCTGAGGCTTCCTCTGGCGCAAAGAGCTGGGTAGAATCACTGGCTACACCCTTCCCGCTATTAACACAGGAGTGAACCCATGTCCGAGAGCGCCCGCAAGGATACGCCGGAACAGGCGGAATTTCGCCAGTATTGCCGTGCCTGGCTGCAGGATAACCTGCCCCCCGATCCGCCGGTGCGGCTGCCGCTATCGCCGCTGGAGATCACGACCAGCGAACAGCTGGACTACCTGCAGGCCTGGCAGAAAAAGACCTATGACGCGGGTCTGATTGGCTGCGACTATCCGCTGGAGTGTGGCGGTGGCGGCCGCAGAGACTGCCAACGGGTTGCCAATGCGGAAATGGCCGCGGTTAAAACCCCGTTCCTGCCCAACGTCATTGGCCTGGGAATGGCGGCACCCACCGTGTTATTCCACGCCCGTGAAGAAAAGAAGGCGGAGTTGCTGCCGCGGTTGTTCTCCGGTGAAGACATCTGGTGTCAGGGTTTCAGCGAACCGGGCGCCGGTTCTGACCTGGCCAGCGTCCAGACATTCGCCGAGAAGCAGGGTGACAAGTGGATCATCAACGGCCACAAGGTGTGGACTTCGCTGGCCCACTTTGCCGATTGGATGATCCTGCTGCTGCGCACAGACAAATCGCACAAGTACGATGGCCTGTCCTATTTTGTGGTGCCGATCCGCTCGGAACTGGGCAAGTCGGTCACGGTAAGACCGCTGATCAAGATGACGGGTGAGACCGGCTTCAATGAGGTGATCTTTGACAATCTCGAAGTCGACGACAGCTATCGCCTGGACGAAGTGGGCAAGGGCTGGCAGGTGGCGATGACCACCCTGGCCCATGAACGTGGCGCCGGGGAGATGGTAACCCCACGCTCCGGTGGCAAGGGCAAATCCGACGACAAGGAAGCAGCTTCCGTATTCGGCTCAAGTGCCCTGGTGGACCTGGCCAGGAGCAGCTTCCGCAATGGCAAGACCGCCGCCGACGACCCGGTGATTCGTGACCGTATCATGCGGGAGATCATTCGCGAGGAGGGCTTCAAGCAGAGCAGCCGGCGGGCCCGGGTGCAGGGCTTGCAGGATCACCCGATGCGGATTCCCCTGCAGAACAAGTTGCTGATGACCGAGATCATGCAAGACGTGGCCGAGTTGGCCACGGAAATTGAAGGTGCCGCGGGTTCCCTGTCCGTGGCCGACCCCAACGCCCCGGCGGCGGGACGCTGGCCCCTGGCCTATATGAATTCCTTCGGTATGACCATCGCTGCGGGTGCCAACGAAGTGCAACGCAATATTCTGGGTGAGCGGGTCCTGGGCCTGCCCAAATCCAAGTAAGCAGCCGGGGAGATAGAACAATGGCACAACCCACCAACTTCGGCTTTGGCGAAGAAGAAGTCATGCTGCGGGACTCGGCGCGCAAGTTTTTTGCGGACAAGTTGCCCACCGAGCGCTTGCACGCTCTGGTTGGAGACGACCCCGACCCGCACCGTTCACTGGAAGCGCGCTGGGATCCTGCGCTGTGGCAACAGATGATGGAACTGGGATGGGCCATGCTGGCGGTACCCGAGCGCGCTGGCGGCATGGGACTGGGTGCGGTGGCGGTAGTGGCTCTTTGTGAAGAGGTGGGTAGGGCTGCCTTCCCGGCACCGCTGCTGGCGACCTTGAATGCTACCTACATCCTCGCCGCCTGCGGCTCCGCTGCAGCGGACCAGGCGATGGCGGAAATTATTGGTGGAACCGCAGTCAGTTTCGCCGCTATCAATCGTCAGGGCTCCTGGGAATACCCGGATACGGACGTTACCGTGGCGGACGGAAGTTTGTCAGGTCAAGCCTGTTATGTGCAGGACGCGCAGAAAGTACAGCACTTTGTGGTGAAGGCCCGCTGCGGATCCGGCACCGGCTTGTACTGGGTGGCAGCGGACGCGGTCGGTGTAACAATCATTCCCGATGCTATCGTCGACCTGACCCGGGACCAGGCCAGGGTTGAATTTTCCGACGTTGCTGCGATTGAGCTCAGCGACGATGCGGTGGCGGCCCTGAACCAGGCGATGCCGGCGCTGTGGACTCTGCAGGCGGCGGATATGGTGGGCGCTGCTGAATGGCAACTACAAACCACGGTGGAATATGCCAAGGTGCGCAAGCAATTTGACCGCGAGCTGGGGTTTTTCCAGGCGGTAAAGCATCCCCTGGTAAACGTTATGGTCGCTATAGATCAGAGCAAATCGCTGGTCTACAACGCCGCCTGTGCCATCGACAGTGAGCCTGGGAAGGCGGCGCGCTTCGCCCATATGGCGAACGCGTCCGCCAGTGACGCGGCGGCCTTCGCCTCCAGTCGCTCCGTACAGTTTCACGGCGGCATCGGTTTTACCTGGGAGTGCTATATACACCTGTATTTCAAGCGTCAGCTGCACAACCAGGCCCTGTGGGGAGACGCGGCTTATCACCGCACCAAACTGGCGGATATGGTGATCGGCCCGGTCGCGGCCTAAGCAAGGCACAAGGCCTATGAACTTGCGCATAGTGACAAGCATGGTCCTGGTCCTGGTGGTGGGTGTTGCGATCAGCCTGTGGGTGGGGATGCAGCCGGCGCGCCCGCCGGCACATCGGATCTTCGTCAACGGTCAGGTTCTGTCCATGGACGCTGACAACCGGATCTTCGAAGCGATTTCCGTGCGTGATGCCAGAGTGGAACAGCTGGGTAGCAGTGCCGAGATCATGGCCTTGCAGGCCTCAAGCACCCTCGTAACCGACCTGCAGGGGCAAACCCTGTTGCCGGGGTTCATCGATGCCCACGGTCACTTTCCCGGCTCCGGGATGAGCGTTATCGCCGCGGATGTAAACAGCCCGCCGATCGGCACGGTACAAACGATCGCCGAACTACAGGCGCGCTTGCGCGAAAAACTGGAGGATAAGAAACCCGGTAAATGGCTGTTGGGTTTCGGCTACGACGATACCCTGCTCGCAGAAAAACGCCATCCGACCCGTGAAGAGCTGGATGCGGTGTCCACCGAGCATCCGGTCTATATCGTTCACGTCTCAGGCCATATGGGAGTGGCGAACAGCCTGGCGCTGGCAGCCATGGGGATTGACGCCGACAGCGAGGATCCCGTTGGCGGAGTGATCGTCCGCAAACCGGGTTCCCGGGAGCCCGCTGGCCTGCTGGAAGAGACAGCACATATGCCGGTAATGGAGCACGCCATGGACTTCTCCATGCTGGAAGGCATTGAGATGGCCCAGGCCGCCAGTGCTGAATACGCTGCCCTGGGCGTTACCACCGCCCAGAGTGGCGGCGTTGATGCCGGCATGGCCCGGGGGCTGATTGCCCTGGCCCGTTTCAACATGATTGCACCGCGTCTGGTGCTGTTTCCCTTTTACGACCTGTTGGGGCCCGATCTGCTCAGTGGTGCCTTTGATCCGGCGGAGGTCGAATCCGAGCGCCTGCTGATTGGCCCGGTGAAAATAGTCGGGGACGGCAGCATACAGGGCTATACCGGCTACCTCAGCCAGCCCTATCACGTGCCTTTCAAGGGTGACGAGGAATATCGCGGTTACCCGCAGATTCCGCGCGACAAGCTGGTAGAAATCGTCAAACAGTTTCACGCTGCCGGCTTTCAGCTTGCCATTCACGGCAACGGCGACGCCTCGATAGACGATATCCTCTACGCCTTTGAACTGGCGCTGCGGGAAACGCCGGCGGATGATCCGCGCCTGATCATCATCCACGCCCAGATGGCGCGGGAGGATCAGCTCCTGAAAATGCTGGAACTGGGTGCAACTCCCAGTTTCTTTTCCGCCCACACCTACTACTGGGGTGACCGGCACCGGGACATTTTCATGGGGCCGGAGCGGGCGGCACGGATGAGCCCCACCAAATCGGCGGAAAATATCGGCCTGCGCTACAGCGTGCACCTGGACACACCGGTGGTCCCCATGAATCCACTACAGTTGTTGTGGAGCACCGTGAATCGGGAGTCGACCGGGGGTGAGGTGATTGGCTCGGAACAACGGGTCAGCCCGATGAATGCATTGCGGGCGATGACGATTGAAGCGGCCTGGCAGATCTTTCAGGAAGACAATCGCGGATCACTGGAACCGGGGAAGTATGCGGATATCGTCATCTTGTCCGGGGATCCCCTGACCGACGTTGAGCACGTGCGGGACTTGGACGTAGTGGAGACTATCGTTGGTGGTGTCACTGTATTCGGCGGAGAGTTGCTCCACTGACGGGTGGGGCTTATTCATCAGGGCGAAGTGGGGCCAGATTCATGTTGGCGGGAACCCCGCAGTGGTCCAGTTTGTGACTCAGGTCCCAGTTTGCGGGACACGCAGCAAGACTCTTGTGTAAAGAACTGTAATGCCTGTCCACGGCACCGGTGTCATTGCGTTAAAGGCTATATTGTCCAGCGGGAGGTTCGCAGCGGTAAGGTGAGAATACCAGCCCATATTCTATCCCTGATCCTGGCGTGTTGCCTGGGTGTATTGGCGCCCGACAGTGAGGCCCAGGACTATGCAAGCCAGGTTCAGGAAATGTACGTCGCCTACTATGGTAGACCGGGTGATCCTGGCGGTGTGGCGTTCTGGGCGGCACAGCTGGACCAACAGGGGGGTGACCTCACCGCCATCATTGATGACTTCGGCACCTCACAGGAATACATCGACCAGTTTGGTGCGCTCACCGAGAGCGAACTGGTCAACAACATCTACCAACAGCTGTTCGGGCGCGATGCGGACCCCGAGGGCCTGGCTTTTTACCTGGCCAGTTTACAAAGCGGTGAGCGCACCCTGGCCAGCATTGCGCTGGACGTGTCCAATGGGGTGCAGGATGGCAGCGACGACGCGGCCATTGTCGGCAATAAAATACAGGTGGCGGCCTATTTTACCGCCTCGGTAGAGACACTGGATGTCAGCTATGGCAGCGGCCAGATCGATGCGGCTCAGGGATTACTGGCGGCGGTGGGTGCCAGCCAGGCTTCCCTGGACAGCGCGATCGATGCGACCCTGCCGCTGGTCGCAGATTTTCCCGCCAACAGCAGTGATGATCCGTTTGAGTACTTCGTGGAGGAAGTGTCAGACGCTGTGTTGCAGGCGATCTGCATCAACTGTCATGTGGCTGGAGGTGCCGCACAGGGTTCGCGGTTGATTTATGTTCCGGCGACGAGTCCTGACTACCACGCCCTGAATTACCAGCAATGGGAGGCCCTGGCAGCGGCGCAGGAAAATCTCACCGAGTATGCGCTGCTCAAGGTACAGGGCCTGAATAATCACGGTGGTGGGGTGCAGGCACCGGTGGGCAGCGACGTCTACCTGGCCCTGGAGGGCTTCCTGCAGCTGCTGACGGGTGGCGGTGGTTCACAGCCCGGTGACGGGCTTTTTGCAGGCTATGCCCTGGCCAGTGATGCGGCAACCCTACGCCGGGGGCTGTTGTTGATCGCCGGGGAGTTGCCCAGTGCGCAGCAATCGGCCACGGTGGCGGCGAGTGGTGAAGCCGGTTTGCGCAGCACTTTGCGGGCCGCTATGAGTGGAAAAGGATTCCACAAATTCATCGTAGAGGGCGCCAATGATCGCCTGTTGACGGACAAGTGGATCGAAGACAAGCCGTTTGAACTGTTTTTCCGGCCCTACTATCCGGATCTCACCAATCATGCGGCGGAAATTTCTTCAGCAGGAGCTGACGAGGCTGAGATTTACCTGCTGATTCAGGGGATTAGCTGGGGTTTTGCGCGCCAGCCCCTGGAACTGATCGCCCACGTGGTAGAAAACGAGCTTCCTTACACGGAAATCCTGACCGCTGATTACACCCTGGTCAATCCGCAGTTGGCCCTGGCCTATCGCGCCGACGCCGAGTTTGAAGAAGAGGATTGGAATATCGACCAGTGGCAGGTAGCGACAGTACAGGGCTTTACCCGCCTCGATGACTCCAGCAGTTATGAGGAGGCGGAAGAGTTTGGTGCTTATGTCAGTGGGGGCCTGGCCACCGATTACCCGCATGCGGGCGTGCTGAATACACCGGGCTGGCTGGCGCGTTACCCGTCAACCGCTACCAATCGCAATCGGGCGCGTTCGCGCTGGACCTGGTACCACTTCCTGGGCTTTGATATTGAACGCTCAGCGCTGCGCACCACCGATCCCGCTGCGCTGTCGGACACCGATAATCCCACCCTGAAAAACCCCAATTGCAGCGTCTGCCACGAGGTGATGGATCCGGTGGCGGGGGCCTACCAGAACTACGGTGATGACGGCTACTACAAGGACCAGTTTGGGGGGATTGATTCCCTGCCGGCCTTGTACAAACGCGACCAGGATTCAGAAAATCCTTACCTGCCCGGCGATGTCTGGTACCGGGATATGCGCGCCCCCGGCCTGGATGGCCAGGTCCTCGCGGATACCGATGCCACCCTGCAGTCACTGGCCGCAGGTATCGTCAGCGATCACCGCTTCGCCGTGGGTACGGTCAAGTTCTGGTGGCCGGCGCTGATGGGAGAGGAGGCGGCGCGCGCCCCACAGGAGAGCGAGGACCTGGATTACGCCGCCAGGCTGGCCCTGTTTCAGGCCCAGTCCGCCGCTATCGAAGCGCTGGCGACGGCATTTGAGCAGGGCATGAATGGTGGAGCGCCCTACAACCTCAAGGATCTGCTGCTGGAAATGATGCTGAGTCCCTGGTTTCGGTTGGAGAGTAAACAGGGGGTAACGGCGGTAGACGATGTGGCGCTGCTGGGCGTGGGCAGCGGCAAGTT
>JAPUKZ010000467.1 GCA_027295405.1 Gammaproteobacteria bacterium | reverse complement strand
GACACGCAGCTACGCGAGGCGCGGCAAGGATGAACTGCACACCTATTTCGCTGGCATTGTCGACAAGTATGAGCTGCGCGAGCATATCCGCCTGAACTGCCCGGTGACCAGCACCCGCTATACAGAGTCCGATAAACGTCGGCAGGTGCTGGTCGAGCAAGGCGGGCAGCGGGAAACCCTGGATGCCGCCAGGAGGTCATGGATGCCTACAACGAGCGCATTGACGCACTGAACCAGCAACGCGCCTGGGGGTCGCCGTCAGTGTCCAGTTGGTACAAGAACCAGCGCGGACGCGTGACACAAAACTGGCCGGGGACGCACTGGGAATACTGGCAGCAGATGCGGCAACCGGACGCCGCTGATTTCCTGCTGGAATAAGGAGCCCTTTTTGTGTAACAGCTAGACCGCAGTTGTTTCTACATGGTCCACATGATCGGGCTTTTGCCTTGCGGCCACCAGACAACCGACAACAATCAGGGCAGTCCCAGCCAGAGTCGCCGCTGTGACGGCCTCTGCAAACACCAGCCAGCCGAATAGTGCCGCCCAAATGAACGCCGTATATTCGACCGGTATCAGAATTTTCGCTTCCGCCCGCGCATAAGCCCAGGAAAGCAATAATAACGAAATGAAGCCAAGCATGGCGGCAGTGGCCAGGCTGGGTAACAAATCGGACGATGGAGAAACCGCCCAGAACGGCGCAAATAATAAGTACACTGCAACCACCGTACTATTTTGGAAAAAGGCGATTTCAATTGGCCTGGCAATCAGTGCCTGCTGTCGTTGCAGAATCAGGTTATAGGCATACGTCAAAGCTGAGAGCAAAATCGCGGCAATACCCTTCCCCACGTTATCGCTATACTCGCCGCCCAGTTTTCCACCAACAATGACGAACGTCCCCACCAGCCCGATCACGGATGCAAATACGGATTTGCTACCAACCTTTTCTTTCAATAATACCGCTGCAAGATAGAGAGCGACAAGCGGTGCAATGAAAGACAATCCAATCGCCTCCGCCAGCGGTACGTACACCAGGCCCCAAAAAAAAGAAACGCCATCAGCGAGGTAACCACACCGCGCCAAACATGTAATCTGATTATCGACTTATCCGGCCATCGCCCCCTCTGCCAAAGAAACAGCACCCCGGCAAACATCAGGGCGATTAATGTGCGCCATAGCATCGCGTTGTACGCGCCCATTTCAATAGCCAAACCCTTCATCAATACATCCATAGAGGCAAAGGTCGCTATGCCAAGCATCGCGATTGTGAAGGGTATAACCGGGGCTCGAACGGTTTGGCTCATACTATTAACGCTTCCTGATCTGGTGGCAGCGTACTTTATCTGGTGCATGCATTTCTCGTCGAATTTTTTACCGGGGTGAGCACACTGTCCTACCGTGCGAGCCATTCCAACAGCAGTCGATTAACCTCCTCGGGACGTTCGATCTGGGCAAAATGCCCGGCGTTGGCGATTCGCTCAACCCGATACCCTGCGGGGAAATCCTGCTCGGTAAAGGTGTAGTCATAGAGGCGGCTATCAATACAGCCATCGTCCGCACCGGTGAGCGCCAGCGTCGGCACCGGCACGGTGGGAAAACGCGCGGCCGGCATCTCTTTAATGCCTAACAACATCGAGGGTGTCGCGTTCTGCCGGTAATAATTGAGCATGGCTTTTTTTACGCCCGGTGCCTGAAACGTTTCACGCAAAGCCCGCCACTCCTCATCCGACAATGCATAGCCGGGAGACCAATTTTTCCACAATCTACGGATCAACGCCCAGTCGTTATAAGCCATCGCGAACTCCGCGATGCCACGTAACTGGAAAAACATCATGTACCATGATTTGGCCAGCTGGCTGGGAACCTGTTTTGCGGCGTCGGCGAAACGGGCCGCATGGGGTACCGCAATGGTCATGAGTGAATGAAATCGCTCCGGCGCCATCCCACCGGCCACATAGGTCACGGCAGCGCCCCAGTCATGGCCCAGCAGGTGGACTTTGTCCGCGCCCAACTGATCCGCCCAGGCAATGACATCCCCGGCTATCGCAACCAGGGAATAATCTTCATCCGCCGGTTGGGAACCGGGTTCGTAGCCGCGCATATTGGGGGCCACCGCGCGAAATCCCGCAGCGGCGAGCGCTGGCAATTGATAGCGAAAAGTGCGCGCGTTGTCGGGAAAGCCATGCAGGCAGATAACAATGGGGGCATCCGGATTGTCGTCAAATCCCGCTGTCCAGGCAGAGAATTCCAAAGCGCCATGGTTGAGAATCATTGATTGCAACATTGCTACTCCCCTCGCGGTTCCTGGGCTCCCCGCAGCTTATAGATTGCTCTCAGCTTTATCGCGCTAAGGCAAGCGTCATTCTGCTCGTCGAAGAGTGCAACTTCTACATCCACAAATTCATGGCCCTTTTTCTCGTAGAAGTCGGCGACCTTCATTTCCGCCACAATCGCCGTCCCGGTGGGAATGGGTCGAAAGTTCTGCGACCGGGTTTCCAGGTGAATCCACGGGTTCATGTAAGCATTGCTTGCCAGTATCCAGTTGGAACAGCCAAGGATGAAACTCATATTGGCATAAGCACCACCGTTGCGTTGCAGCAGTTCCGGCATCTGGGACGCGTCACGCAGGTAGGTTTGCATGTCGTGTTCGCCGCCCCAACCATAGCGAAAAGCCTGGCAGCCGTGGCGCTGCAAATTGGTCAAGCTCGCAAATGAGGCTGCGGGACCTACGTGGTCAGGCCCGGCAACGGGGTCACCGCGCCTGGCTGGCGGGCTGTCCTCTATCTCTTGTGGAAGGGCCTCTGGTAATGCCACCTCTGCGTTAGCGCTAATAACCCCCCCTGGCCGTCTTAACTCCGCTACATAACTCGATTCAGATTGTGCCGTAATGCCAACCTCAAACTTTTCTTCATCGTAAAGTGGTGAGCCCACGCGTACCTGCGCACAGCCTCGCGTCAACCATGTAGCAGGCGTTCAAGTCCAGGAATGTTTAGACTGCCAGGAATTGACCCCAACTTATGAAGGCAGACTGAAACTGGCGCGCTGTTTGGATACATTTATGAGTTTGCCTGGCTAAAAATGAACTTAAATCCAATTTGAGCTCACCTTTCTTCATAGATGAAGTCTTCGTGAAGAATCAAGGTAAGCAGCACTATCTATGGCGTGCAGTCGACCAGGATGGTGAGGTGGTGATGTGTTTCTCCAGAGACGCAGGGATGGAGCTGCGGCCAAGCGATTCTTTAAGCGTCTACTCCGGAGCAATGGCGGTGAGCCCAGGAAAATCGTGACGGACAAGCTGCGGAGCTATGGTGTTGCCCATCGAGAATTGGACGGGGGCGCCTAGCCCCGACGCGATTCATGACACCTCTCAATACGCCAACAATAGGGCTGCGTTATCACATCAACCGACCAGGGTGCGGGAGCGGGGCATGCGTAAGTTCAAATCCATGAAACAAGCGCGGCGATTCCTAAATGCACAGGCGGCTGTTTACAATTTGTTCAATCTTGGTCGCCATTTGGTAAGTGCTGAGACCTACCGGTTTTTCAGAATGCGCGCCTTTGCGTCTTGGAAAAATGTAGTGGAGATATAGATTGAAATTCGGTGGTATTTTACTGGTGCGGAAAAGTTAATTTGCCAATACCCCATACTCCGTTGCATTTTCGAAGGTGGGCAGGGTATTTTCTATTACCGAAATGTTGTCGTCTTAGCCAGTTAGCGAACGAAGCCATGAGAAATGTCAGCACTGCGAGTACCACCCAGACGCCGGTCGGCACCGCCGGGCGACGCGAACTATTGGCTTGGGCGCTGTATGATTTTGCCAACTCCGGTTACACCACAGTTGTTCTGACTACCATCTACAGCACCTACTTTGTTGCGGTGGTGGCCGGCAGTGTGGTCTCGCTGTCACCGGGTACGGCCACTTTGCTATGGACCGTCGCGGTGGCCATCGCCAATTTCAGCGTTGTGGTCAGCGCGCCGATCATCGGTGCCATGGCCGATTACCGGGCGACGAAAAAGAGGTTTCTGCTGTTCACTACCATCGGGTGCGTGCTGTTTACGGCCCTGCTGGCAGTGGCGGGCCCAGGGCAAGTGGTCCTGGGGATGACGTTTCTGATTATCTCCGCCATCGCTTTTGCCACCGGCGAAAACCTGATTGCCGCCTTCCTGCCGGAAATTGCTCCCCGCGACAAAATGGGACGCATCTCGGGTTACGGCTGGAGCCTGGGTTATTTCGGGGGACTCCTGACTCTGGGCAGCTGCCTGGCCTATATCACCTGGGCCAGCAATCGGGGGCAGCAAGCAGCCGACTATGTTCCCGTGACGCTGCTGATTACCGCGGCCATCTTCGCACTGGCCGCCGTGCCGACGTTTCTCTGGTTGCGCGAGCGCGCCACACCGCGGCCCTTGGCAGCGGGCTTGTCCTATGTACGTGCCGGCCTCGGTCAAGTGCGCCAGACCCTGGTCAACGCTGCGCAACTTCGCGATCTGTTCCGATTTCTGGTCTGCCTGACTGTGTTTCAGTCGGGGGTGGCGACAGTTATCGTGATTGCCGCGATTTACGCCCAGGAAGTGATGGGCTTTGACAGCCAGCAGCTGATTTTACTGATTATGGTCGTCAATCTTACCGCTGCCGTCGGTGCGTTCGCCTTTGGCTTCGCCCAGGACCGGTATGGCTCAGTGCCAACCCTGGCTGTGGCCCTGTTGGTCTGGGTGGGGGCAATCGGGGTAACCTTCTTCGCCAATGAGGCCGGTGATTTATGGCTCGCTGGAAATCTGATGGGATTGGCGATGGGCGCCACCCAGGCGGGTGGGCGGGCCCTGATTGGCCAGTTGACGCCGGTGGCGCGCAGCGCCGAGTTCTTCGGCCTGTGGGGATTGGCGAGCAAAGCGGCCGCCATTCTGGGGCCGTTGAGCTACG
>JAPUKZ010000466.1 GCA_027295405.1 Gammaproteobacteria bacterium | reverse complement strand
GCAGTCGCGAAGCGGCACTACGGGCCCAACGGCCGACATCCGACCAAACGGTGACAGAATTGGTGGGCATGGTCATGGAATCAATTCTGCCGCCACCCGGCTTCTCCATCTTGCGACGATCTTCCACATAGGCCAACACTGCGCCTGCACCCCGCTGACAAGGATCCCGACCGCGAAAACAGCTGCGATAACTCGTCTCATTTTCGATCTCCTGTTTCCTGAAACCGGGCTTAAGCTCGCTCACTTCAGCAGCGGGTGATCCTCGGGCAGTTGCCGGGAAATCCACAGGGCCAGCTTGTGTTTCATGTTGGGATCATTGACCTGGCCCTTGGCCAAGGGCTGGATCAGTTTGTCGTGCACCAGTAAGCGGTACAGATAGGTGATCTTGTCGTGGGCGGAGTCAGTGGATTCGAATTCCCCCACGCCGCGTTTTTTTGCATAGACGGCGCCGATCTTCAGCGCCTCCCGCACCAATTCCGCTTCGTTTTTGAGTTTTTTCATAACTGAATAACTGAATGGGGACAGGCGGTCCGCCGCTGCGGTTAAATCTGTCCCCGATCACGCGCCCGATCACGCGAGGACCAAAATCTGTCCCCTTTTACACATCTTCCCGAAGCTTCCTCTGCCGCTCCAACTCGTTGGCCATGTACTTCAGCCACTGAGTGGCATGCTTCTTGGAGCGCTTGTCCTTGGCGGCCGCGGTGAAAGCCTTGCGCGCCTTGCTGTACTTCTTGTCATTGAAGGAGGCCATGCCCAGGGCCAACTGGGCGGTGTCCTTGCGCTTGACTCCACCGCGTTTCAATCCCTTCTCAATCGCAGCAACGGCCTTGCTGAACTCGTCGTTGTCGAGATAGACATTACCCAGGCGAACATACAGCTCACCCTTGTCGCTCTTGGCAGCAGCCTGTTCCATCACCGGAATGGATTTTTTCACTTCCTGCGCCTGGCGCCAGGAGGCACCCAGAATTTCCAGAGTTTTCGAACTGGCTTCAATCGTCTCGTTTTTGATGCCCTTTGCGAGAACCCTTGCCGCTTTATAGGGAACATCGGCATTCAGGTACAGGTAGGCCATGGTGACCTGCTCGCGATCCTTGACCAGCAGATCTTGCATGTACACGGTTTCCATTGCCGCCAGCTGCTTCTTCTCTTCCTTCACCTCACTGTACATATGCGACAGCTGCACCCAGTACTGCTTCTTTGGGTAGTGCCCAATCATCTCTTCCAGGGTGGCGACGGTGTTTTTCATATCGTTCTGTTCAAAGTACAGGAAGCGCAACAGGCTGTACCACTGCTCCTTGGGAACCTTGTCCCTAGCCTTGTAATCGTTCACTGCAATCAGCGTGTTCTTCAGTGCATTGTCGTAATCTTTGATCTGATAATAACCCTGACCGAGCAGGATATAGGCCTGCGCGCTGGGATTCTCGGTGACTTTGAACCAGTCCAGCAAAGCGTCAATGCCCCGCCTCCAGTCTTCCTGTACAAAGTACAGCTGGGCGATGGTGTAGCGGGTGTTGATCTCCATGGCGAGCGGAATGTCGGGCTGCTTCACCACGTTCGAATAGGCACGCAAGGCGTTGGTGTAGTCTTCCTGGGAGTAGTAGACGAAGGCAAACAGGTTGTAGAGGTTGGCAAGCTCATAGGAGTTCAGCGCGCGCTTGCCACCCTGTTCCTCCATATCGGTGAGCAGCTCCAGCGCTTTCGAGTAATTCTTGGCCTCTACCTCTACCTGGGCTTCAGACAGACGCTCGTATACCTTGTTACGCAGTGCCGGGGTGCGCCGGGTTTCCTGCGGCTTCTTCTTTTTTTCTTCCTGTGCCTGCGCGCTGGCAAAGCTGTGCAGACCCCAATCCGCCTGCAATTGACTGGTTGCCACCTGCACCGCCAGCACGGGTACCGTCAGCATCAGCGCCGAGGTCCAAACATTGAGCACGGGATGTGACCGGAGTAATTTCATACGCTGCTAACCAACTATTTGTCCAACTCGTAAGTAAACTTGTTCCGCACCCCGGCAACCGCAATGGGTTCGCCGTCCACCACCCGGGGCTTGTACTTGAACTTCAAAGATGCCTTCAGCGAGGCGCGCTCAAAGATGCCACCGGGCTGGCAATCAATCGCCACCGGATCTGAAATAGCACCGCTCCCGGTCACCGTGTATTCAATAATGCAGTAACCTTCAATGCCCCGTGTTTGTGCCCGGCGCGGGTAAATCGGCGCCACCTTGACGATGGGCAGGTACTCACCGTCGGATGCACTCAGACCGCCGGCGCCGGCAATGGACACATCAATATTGGTGGCAGGCGCCATATTCACCACTTCCAGATTCATGTCCATATCCAACTGCGGCGTAGAGAGATCCGGTGGCGGTTCATCCGGCTCATCCGGCTTGTCCGGCTTGGCCTCCGCTATATTGGTGTTGATCTCACGCTCCGGCATATGGATATCGGCGACCTTGCGTTGCTTGGAGTCGTCGAGTTTCAGCTCCGCGGAGGCGATAAGGTACTGCATGATAAAAAACAGACCCCCGGCTACCGGAATCGCCAGAACGCCCCCTATTAACAGCCTGATCAGATTGCGCCTCATAATGCGTTATTTATCCACCGTTGCCAGTGACACGTCCATCACCCCCGCCTCGCGGGATGCATCCAGTACCGCCACCACCGTCTTTGTGGTTGACTCGTTATCCGCCTGAATCACCACGGCCCCTTTCGGGTTCTCCGCGTGCAGGCGTTCAACGTTGGCACGAACCGCCCGCACATCAATGCGGCGACCCGCCATCCAGACCTCATCAGTGGCCGTGACCGCAATCAGGATGTTGACGTTTTCCGCGGGGTCGGAGGTTGACGCTTCTGGCCTGTTCACTTCAACCCCGGCTTCCTTGATAAAGGAGGCGGTAACAATGAAAAAAATCAACATGATGAACACCACATCCAGCATGGGGGTCAGGTCAATCTGGGCTTCTTCTTCCGGAACTTTCAGTTTCTGTCCGCGCATAGTGCCCTCTTAGTGATCCGTAGTTAAGTTATCTTCGAGAAAGAGACTTTCGCGAGCCGCGGTTTGCGTAATATAGGTATTGGCAAACAGCCCGGAAAGGGCCGCGACCATGCCCGCCATCGTCGGAACCGTAGCGCGAGATACACCGCCCGCCATGGACTTCGCATCGCCACCCCCGGTGACCGCCATAACGTTGAATACTTCAATCATCCCGGTAACGGTGCCCAGCAGCCCCAGCAGGGGACACAGGGCAACCATGGTCTTGATAACAGGCAGGTACTGGTTAATCTCCAACCGCGCCTCAGAGATCAGCTTGAGCCGAATCTGATGGGCATTCCAGGACTTGCGCTCGCTGCGTCCCTCCCAATGGGCAATGGTAACAGCGGCGTCCTGCCGCCACCCCGTTTTGAAATACCAGACCCGCTCGAAAATCAGCGTCCACATGGCGAACAACAGGACCGCAATCAGCCAGAGTACGTCTCCTCCCATAGCCATGAACCGGGAAACCGCCTCTAAAGCATTATTTAACCAGTGCATAGGTCTACTCCAGGTTAGCCTCGGTATGCTCGGCGATGATGCCCGTGGACTGCTCATTCAGGATGTGAATGATGCGCCCGGCGCGACCACTCACAA
>JAPUKZ010000465.1 GCA_027295405.1 Gammaproteobacteria bacterium | reverse complement strand
GACTGGAAGGACGCGCCGCGTGAATTGCGTCAACAGATGCAAGAATATTTCACCTGGCGAGAGATTGAGGATATTGAGCTGATAGCAAGGGCTATGGATATCAGTAATCGCGGTGCCAATACCTGGGATGCGATGCTTTCCCGATTGCAGGGCAAGCCCGTAGAAGACAGCGACCTCCTGAGCGAGATTTTCTTCAGTTACATGTTTTTGGCCATACTACCTAATAGACTACGCAAGGTCTCTCGCCTCACCGGCGTAAGCGTGCTGGAGGCGGCCCGAAGCATGTTAAATAACGTTCAACGATTCAATCAGCAGGAAACGCCCACTGCCTGACCATCTGGGAAAAGATGGCATGAACTCACCAGCAGCTTTGCTCACAGCAATACCCGTGCGCAGGGTCAGCAGTGCATTTCGCCCTCTACAGTGTCCTGGTCCTCGATACAGGCAATGATTTTGACATCACCGCCGCAGCGGCTGCAAGTCTCTTCAGGCAGTGCCGGATGTCCCACATGGGGCTGCCTCAGATCTCGGCAGTATTTGGCGGTTGCACCGCCGGCGCAACGTTATACCCCCACGCCGCGTCCAAAAATTGCGAAAAAATGATGTGAAGCAATGATCGAATTGGGCCATTATTATGGTTTATCCATACTGGTCCCTGCACCGGCTCACACGTAATGAGTGAGAATAAGCTCGCATGAGTAAACGCACCTACATACCCCTGCTTTTAACCGCGTTACTGCATATTCTGGCGCAGGACGCGGTACGCGCGGAGAGTTCACCGGCTGCATCCACACCCGAATATTCCCCCTATGTTGACCGTGTCATCCCCCGGCAAGTCTTCTTCGGCGACACCCACCACCACAGTTCCTATTCCGTCGACTCCGGCATGTTCGGCAACACCCTGGGGCCTGATCAGTCATTTCGGTTCGCCAGGGGCGAGGAGGTGGTCTCCAGTTCCGGGATCCGGGCCAAACTGATCCGCCCGCTGGATTTCCTGGTGGTATCCGACCATGCCGAATACCTGGGCCTGTCCAAGCTGCTGGCAGAGGGAGACCCCGAGCTGCTTGCCACCGAGGCAGGCGCCGAGTGGTATGCCAAGCTGCAGGAAGGCGGCGAGGCGGCCTGGCTGGCGGCCGTGGGAATGATGAGGGATTTCACCGAGGGTAACGAGCGCGTCAAAAATCCCGCGTTGAAGCGCAGCATCTGGGACGAGGTGGTGGATATTGCTTCCGACTACAATCAACCGGGCGTATTCACGGCATTCAACGGATATGAATGGTCCTCGGCTCCCGACGGCGACAACCTGCACCGGGTCGTGGTGTTCAGGGATGGCCCCGACAGGGTCAAGCAGGTCCTGCCGTTTTCCGCTTTTGACAGTCTGGAGCCTGAAGGTCTCTGGGAGTACCTGGCGGACTACGAGTCAAAAACCGGCGGCCAGGTGCTCGCCATTCCACACAACCCCAACATCAGCAACGGTGCGATGTTTGCCGAGACGAAGAGCAACGGCCAGCCTGTCGATCGCGCCTACGCACAGATGCGCGCCAGGTGGGAGCCCCTGCTGGAGGTCACCCAGATGAAAGGTGACAGCGAGGCTCACCCCTTGCTGTCGCCCGAGGATGAGTTCGCCGACTATGAAACCTGGGATTTCGGCAATGCCGCGCAACCCACGGTACCTAAAACGGATTCGATGCTGCAGCACGAGTACGCCCGTCCGACCTTAAAGGCAGGCCTGAGGTTTGAGCAGGAACTCGGCGTCAACCCGTTCAAACTGGGTATGATCGGCAGCACGGACAATCACGTCAGCCTTTCTACCACGCGAGAGGAGAACTTTTTCGGCAAATTGCCTTCGCTGGAACCCCGGCCGGCACGTATCGACGATGCGTTTATCAAGAATGCCGACGGCACGCCCGCAGTCTTGTCCTGGGAGAGCCCCGCATCCGGCCTGGCCGCTGTCTGGGCCCGGGAGAACACGCGGGAGTCACTGTTCGATGCGATGATTCGCAAAGAGGTCTACGCCACCACCGGCACACGGATCACTGTTCGGGTATTTGCGGGTTGGGATTTCGCGGCGTCTGAGGTACGCCGGCCCGATTTTGCCGATCGCGGTTATGCGCGTGGCGTACCCATGGGCGGAGACCTGAGCGCAGCACCCGAGGGCGCTGCCCCGACTTTCATGATTCGCGCCCAGCGTGACCCCGACGGTGCCAACCTGGACCGTATCCAGGTCATCAAAGGCTGGCTCGACAAGAACGGCGACACCCGGGAGAGGATCTACGATGTGGCCGTGTCCGACGGCAGAAAGATCGGTGAGGACGGGCGCTGCACAGCCGCCGTGGGCAGCACTGTCGATATTGCCCGGGCCGCCTATGCCAACTCGATCGGCGATGCAATGCAGACAGCCTATTGGGTCGATTCCGATTTTGACCCCGGTGAGCGTGCCTTTTACTATGTCCGGGTAATCGAGATACCCACCCCGCGGTGGACAGCCTATGACGCGAAGCGATTCGGCGTGGATATGCCGGACGAGGTCAGGATGACGGTGCAGGATCGCGTATACACTTCCCCTATCTGGTACACACCGTGATTTCAACTGCTAACACTACATATGAGCTGAAGGAAGAGCCCGGCTCTCCTGAACTGCTCTGAATCTGTTGTGACAATTCTGTTACATCCAAGAGGAAATGGATCATGTCCATCATGAAGCGAATGATCAGCTTTACCTCACTCATCGTACTTTTTTCGGGAGTAAAGGTCGCCACTGCCCAGGAATGGGCCCCCGACGAGGGGCACATGCTGGAGGAATCCAGGGCATACTCGCCGTATGTCGATCAGCATTTTCCTAATCGCGTTTTCTGGGGAGACACACACCATCACACCATTCTCTCTTTCGACAGTGGCTTGATGGGCACCAGACTCGGACCGGAGGATTCGTTTCGTTTCGCGCGTGGCGAAGAAGTCATCTCCAATACGGGCCTTCGCGCGAAATTAATGCGTCCTTTCGATTTTCTTGTCGTTTCCGACCATGCAGAATACCTGGGCATTGCGGATCAAATTCGCAAGGCGGAACCGGGACTCCTGGCAACGGAGTACGGCAAGCGCTGGTTTGACATGTACCGGGCAGGCAGGGCGGAGGGCTTCAAGGCTGCCTCCGAGGTCTTCTTCAGCATTACCCGAGGTGAAGAGTTGGTCAAGAGCGACAAGCTGAAGCGCTCCGTATGGGACCGAGTGATCGACATCGCCTCGACGTACAATGAGCCCGGCAAGTTTACCGCCCTTAACGGCTACGAATGGACATCCGCGCCTGGCCCTGGCAACAACCTCCACCGAGTCGTTATTTTCCGCGATGGACCGGATCGTGTGAAGCAGGTGCTGCCTTTTTCCGCGTTCGACAGCGATGATCCCGAGGACCTTTGGCGATACTTGGCTGACTACGAGGAGAAAACGGGAGGTCAGGTGCTGGCCATCCCCCACAACGGCAACGCCAGCAACGGCCTGATGTTCGCCAAAAGGACCCTCAAAAAGAAGCGGCTGAGCAAAGCCTACGCCCAAGCTAGAATGCGCTGGGAGCCGCTCTTCGAGGTCACCCAGTCGAAAGGCGACAGCGAAACACATCCTTTCCTGTCGACCGATGATGAGTTTGCGGACTACGAGCGCTGGGATTTCGGCAACTTCACCAATCCCTCCGTCCCGAAGGAAGACTGGATGCTGCAGTACGAATACGCCCGCTCCGCTCTCCGGTTGGGCCTGAAGTTCCACGACGCCCTAGGAGTAAACCCCTTCAAGTTCGGCATGATCGGCAGCACCGATTCGCACATCGGGATGTCGACCACTCGGGAGGAGAACTTCTTCGGCAAGCTGCCGACGAGCGAACCGAGTCCCGAGCGGTGGAAGCACTCGATGCTCGTCATGCCGGACGGGCGAAAGACCGGCGGTGGATGGATGGAACAGGCCTCGGGCCTCGCTGCAGTGTGGGCGCGTGAAAACACGCGGGAGGAACTATTTGATGCCATGGTGCGCAAGGAGGTTTACGCAACAACCGGAACCCGCGTCGGCGTGCGCGTCTTTGCCGGCTGGGATTTCGCGGCTGACGAGGTCGAGCGGCCTGATTTTGCAGCGCATGGTTATGGCCGCGGCGTACCGATGGGCGGGGATTTGACGGATGCCCCTCCCGGAAAGGCTCCTGGCTTTATGGTACGGGCACTGAGGGATCCTGACGGCGCCAATCTGGACCGTATCCAGATCATCAAGGGCTGGATGGATAAAAAGGGCGTGACTCATGAGCGCATCCACGATGTCGCCGTCTCCGACGGCCGTAAAACCGGCGCAAATGGCCGGTGCGAGACCCCGGTGGGAAACACTGTTGACATTCAGAACGCGAGTTATACGAACTCCATTGGCGATGCCTTGCTCATGGCCTATTGGGAGGATCCGGACTTCAATCCAGCGCAGCGGGCGTTTTACTACGTCAGGGTTATTGAGATCCCCACGCCGCGCTGGACCGCGTACGATGCCAAGCGATTCGGCGTGAAGATGCCGGACCACGTACCGATGACGGTCACGGAGCGAGCTTACACCTCCCCTATCTGGTATACGCCATGACAGTAACTGCTAATGCCACTTCCACGTTAATGCGTGTCGTGGGCTGGGGGTTGATTCCCGCATTTTTTTGGTCTCCTATCCCCACGGCTTTGTCTGGGGCATCGAGGAAGGCACCCAATACCATCCCTATCTGTGGATGATGCTCATGTTGTATATCGCCTGGTGCTACCTGCTGGTGCGCGAGGCGAAAAACCCGAGAGATGCCGGGCTGTTATTCGATTTTGGCATCATCGCCAATCTGCTGCATGCTCTGCTCATGATCGGCCAGACGCTGATGATGTGGGAGCACGAGATGCCGCACATGTGGGCCGACATACCGATCCTTTTCGTGCTCGTTTACCTGCTGTGGCGTTATCACCCGAAGAATATCAAGAGTGAAAATTAATCCACATAGGACCCCTGAGCAGAAGAGTACTTTGTATTCAGCAAGCTGATCCTCCCGCCAGGGCATGCAAACGCCAGTGGATACGTAAAGATCAGCAGCCACAAATGCGCTTCCCATTGGACCACCACATGAACATAAAAAGTAGGTTATCACCCATTATTCCGGGCCTTTCGATAAGCATAGTTATTGGTTTTGCAGCCGGCTTTTTGAGTGAACACTATGGCGCACCCGCCATGCTGTTCGCCCTGTTGCTGGGCATGTCGCTCAACTTTATCGCGGACGATCAGAGGACAATCCCTGGTATCGCCTTCAGTGGGCGCACTCTGTTGCGGATCGGGGTCGCTCTGCTGGGTTTTCGCATCGTGCTGGGAGACATTCTGGCGCTGGGGGCCAGGCCAATTTTTCTACTGTTTCTAGCGGTCCTGACCACCCTTCTGTTCGGTTTTCTAATAGCCCGCCTGGCGGGCCTCAGTAAGCACTTTGGGGCATTATCCGGCGGGGCAGTGGGTATCTGCGGTGCTTCTGCAGCGCTTGCTATCGCCGCAATTCTGCCGAAATCGGAAAAACAAGAGCGGGAGACCGCCTTTGCTGTGGTAGGCGTTACGGCACTTTCGACAATGGCGATGATCATCTATCCCCTGATCAGCGCAGCAATGGAATTCAGCGACGTACAGGCCGGCGTATTTATCGGCGCCACTGTCCACGATGTGGCTCAGGTAGTCGGTGCGGGGTACAGTATATCTGATGAAGCCGGTGATATGGCGACACTGTTCAAGCTTATACGCGTTGCGCTTTTGTTACCGGTCGTTATTATATTGAGCCTGCTGTTTCGGGGCGATGCCGAAGTTGGGGCAGAACGCCCTCCCTTGCTGCCCGGATTCTTAACTGCGTTTGTGATTATCACATTAGTAAACAGTTTTATTGAGATTCCGGCTGCGGTCACAGACACCATGAGCAACGTCTCCCGCCAGTGCCTGATTACAGCGATCGCCGCGATCGGTCTGAAGACCGATATGAAGAGCTTCCTGGAATTGGGTCGGATGCCGGTGATCATTCTCGTCGCTGAAACGATTTGGCTCGCAGCCTTTGTCCTGGTCTGCCTGTTGTTGTTGAGCTAAGCATGATCACGTGCCTATAAGGCTTTATTCCGCGCCCGGTCCCCGGGAAGGAGTTATTTCGTACCAGCCAACGAATTTGCCCTCGACGTGGACCGGCCCGAGATAGCTATCACGGTTTCCGAGCGAGCGCATCTGGACTTCAATATGCCGCGAGTCGATTATTCCGCGCCACTGCCATGCGAGCCCGCTACCATCCCATGCATTGGCGAGGATAAACCTGAAGTCAGGCTCGCCTTGCGGCTTCAGGGTCACCAGTTTGGGTAGACATTCTTTTGACTTAAAAGTGAAGAACCTGGAGCGTGGCCGCCTCCACGGTGCAAACCACGATAACTTTTGCACAAACCTGGCTTGCCATACACCTGAGGGCAGGATAGCTTCACTGGTGCCGTTTGCCACGGGCTTTGGCATTAGGGAGAACAGCAGGCTGAGCCGGTTCGGATGCAACGGTTCCAGCGGTGAGGCGAGTGTCGCAATCGGCCCTGCAGCATCTGCCGCGTTCGGGGCATCACTCATACACGCCCCCACATGGGAGGCCCAGGCCGCTATGTTAAGACTGGGCGGCGTGCCAGGTGCCTCGGGTATCGCCGACGCATCCACCACATAGAGCCCCCTGTTACCCCACACCTCGCCACAATCATTGACCACTCCCTCATCGGCAGACTGGCCAACCCGGGCGCCGCCACTGAGATGAAGCGTTAATCGCTTGGGCAAAAATAGCCCCTTGAAGCCGAGCAGTTTGGCAACATCCCTGTTCCCTCGCTCACCATCCCGGTTCGCAGCACTTCGCGAGGGATCGAAGTGGATCTGCAGACGATTGTTCTCCCAGCAGGCCCGACCATCCGATGCATCGATACCCATAGAGGCCAGCAGCAGCGTGTTGTTCAGTACACGCGCGATGCCCCTGAAAAGCGGCCAGTTTGAGTCGGGCAGATCCATCTCAATAAACCCGCGTTGCAGATCCCTCCGCCCTTCGCGCAAATGAAACATCGAGAACAAGCCCCTGCGGGGCTCATTCTGGCTAGTCTTTCGAACATTCCACAATAGGGCCGGTTCGTCTCCGTTGCCACTGATTCCCTTACCAAGCGCTGCCATAGGTTCCAGGGCATCTCTGGACCGGGCCTCAAACAGTAGTCGAAGCGTGTTGTAGGTGCCGGCTCCCAGTATCAATTTCTCGCAGCGAATGAGAAAAGTTTCACCCGTATCAGTGCGCCTCGCCTCCACGCGGTAACCGCCTTCCTTCAAATTCGAGCTCGATAGGCTAATGGCTTCACAATTGGCGAGTAGCGTCATACCTTTGGCCAGCGATGGACCGACATAGATGCTGTCGGTGGACGCTTTGGATCCGTCCAGACAACCCAGCGACATGTGGCCCCGGAATGTTGACTCTTTTCGAACAATTCCCCAGCCTGGAACACTGTTTT
>JAPUKZ010000464.1 GCA_027295405.1 Gammaproteobacteria bacterium | reverse complement strand
GAGCTGGGCAGTGAGGTCACCGCCAAAGAGGCCCCAGGTATACCGAACCAGGCCTGATACCTGCCAGTCCGAGGTAAACGGAGGTACGGTGTCGACGAAGATATCGGATGCAATCTGCAAGTCCTCCACCTCGGCATCTGTGTAGGACACGCCAAGCATCACTTCCAGGGCGTCGGTTGGGCTGGCAATCATCTCGACTTCAAAGCCCTTGATGGTGGCGTCTTCATTGGTCACGCTGCTGGTATTGTTGACGAAAGTGAAGGACTGGTAGTCTGAATAGTCGTAGTAGTAGGCAGCCATGTTCAGTTGCAGGCTTCCGCCCACCAGCGTCAGCTTCGCACCCGCTTCGTAGGCCAGCAGAGTTTCATCATCATAGGGAGATAAGCCACCAAATAGCGGCGCGTTAAAGCTGCCCGCCTTCACCCCGCGGTTAATTCCCGCGTAGTACAGGGAATCTTCATCCGGGCTGTATTCCAACTGAAGCTTGCCGGACCACAAATCCTGGTCATTATTGTCATTCAATTCATCAATCGAGAACAGCGGGTTGCTGGTCTCAATCTTGCGGTCATTGGTATTGGGGAAGAACGTCACCACGCCGTCAAAATCCTTGTCCTCCTTGATCAGGCGCAGGCCCGCAACCAGCACCCACTCATCGGTCAGCGAGTAATCGAACTGGCCGAATATGGAATAGGAGTCGGTATTCAGTTCGGTGATGGTATTGGCTTCCTGGCCTTGTATCCCAAACCAGTCCTGGCTGGCAGGGGAAGCCGCCAGACCTTGTATAAAGTCAGTATCAATACTCAGATAGTAGGCGCCTGCTACCCACACCATGTTGTCGGTGGTGCCGTTGAAGCGAATCTCCTGGCTGAACTGGTCGGTATCCCCATCCGATTGGAAAATAAGGGCGCCTGTCGCAGACTGGTCAGAGTCCAGGCCGATCACCCGGGTAAAGTTTTTGTAGTCGGTCAAAGAGGTTAGTTGTGCCCACTCGAAGTCATATTTGAACTCGGCAGATACCCCCTTCGATTTGATTTCGTTTTGATCGTCAAAGGCGAAGTCTTTGTTGACTTTATCACCGGTGCCATCCGGGTTGACGTTGCCAAAGAAATCGCCTCCCACCACCGGACGAGTGACGCTGCCATCGCCGTTGCCGTCAATGCACACGCCCGCCTGGATAACGTCACAGTTCATGGGGTCCTTGCGGGAATAGATAACATCGATCACTTCGCCATTGGCGCGGCGGATTTCGGTGGTTGCCGCCAATTGATAAGGACCTTCACTTTTGGTGGTATCTGCGTAGTTGCCACTCAGCAACAAACTACCCGCGTCACCGATGTCGAACTCGAGGTGCCCGCGTACGGCCCAGGTCTCGTCGTTATAGCCATCTTCACCACCGTCTGTGCCGGGATCGCCATTAAAATCGACGCCGGGGTATTTATTATTCAGTATTTCATCCTGCTGGTTGGTCAAGAATGCCAGCCTGGCCCTGACACCATCAGCCAGTGGGCCACTGATAGCGCCTTCCACGCGAATTTGGCTAAAGGAGGCAATCGTTCCTTCCAGGTATCCCTCCAGTTCATCGGTCGGCTTGTTGGTAATCGAATTCACCAGGCCGCCGGTGGCATTGCGACCGAACAGGGTTCCCTGGGGACCCTTCAGCATTTCAATGCGGGCGACATCATACAGTCCGAAGGTCTGGGCCTGGGTGCTGGCCAGATAAGCTCCATCAACATAAACAGCCACCGGTGCTTCCGCCAGATCCGCATAGTCGTTCTGCACAACGCCGCGAATGTTGAAGATCGCCCGCTGCCCGCCGATATCACCGGCCAGGGTAATGCCCGGGGTGTAAGCGATCAGATCCGTGCTGGCCTCAAAGCCCATGGCCCTCATCTGATCTCCTGTGAAAGCCGTAACGGCAACACCCACGTCGTTCAGTTTCTGCTCTCTCTTTTGTGCCGTCACGACTACTTCTTCAAGCAGTGTAGCGGCGGAAGCAATACCACCGACCAGCGGGGACAGACCTAATACCAGCGCAATTGATTGGCTGAGCAAGTGCTTTTTGTAGCGGGTGACAGTGTTATTTACGGAAGTCTGTGCGCTGCTCATGTTAAATTCCCCTCGGGCTTATTATCCGGTTCTTGTGTGGAATAATCCTGTCCAAATAGACAGGATTGAAATCCTAATCTATGTTGTCCAGATGGTCAAGTAATAAACGGTGGATTTTTTGAAACTGTCTCGCTTTGGCATTTCTACCCTAGTTGGTTTCGAGTTCGGTCAGTACAGCGTAGGTATCCGGACGACGATCACGTAAAAATTGCCATTGATCACGCGCTTCACGCACCTGCGCCAGATCGATTTCATGCACCAACAATTCGTCCTGGTCACGACTGGCAATCGCCTCGATGTCACCGCGGGGATTAACCACGTAGCTCTGACCGTAAAACTCGCCGAGGTCCCACGGTGCCTCCGTGCCCACCCGGTTGATCGCGCCGATGTAGACACCACTCGCGGCAGCCGCGGCCGGTTGCTCCAACTTCCATAAATACTCTGAAACACCGGCAACTGTCGCCGACGGATTGACAATATACTCGGCACCCCTGAGTGCCAGCGCACGCCAACCCTCGGGGAAGTGTCGGTCATAGCAGATATAGACACCGAGATTGAGGTAGGCAGTTTTGAATACCGGCCAGTCAGAGGCTCCCGGCTTGAAGAAGAATTTTTCCCAGAACCCGGCCACTTGTGGAATATGTGTTTTTCGATACTTTCCCAGATACGAACCATCTGCGTCTATGACGGCGGCGGTGTTGTAATAAACGCCGGGCAAGGCCTCTTCGTAGATAGGTACGACAATAACCATTTGATGCTTTCTGGCAACTTCCTGCATCAGCTGCGTGGTGTGCCCATCGGGAATCGATTCGGCAGCGGCATACCACCGCTTGTCCTGGCTCGGGCAGAAGTACGGCTGCGTAAAGACTTCCTGAAAACACAGAACCTGCACCCCTGCGCTGGCTGCCTGCTCAATATACGGGGCATGCCCTTCCAACATACTGTCGCGTATTTCGACCGGGCTCAGTGAAGTATCCGCATTCAAACCGAGTTGTATGAGTCCTACTTTAACTTTTGACATATCAGGCTCCTCTGGTGATAGTGATCAGATTTGGCTATCGCAGCCATCTGGTCCGGTTCAATAAACCTTGTCAGGCACCTATTGTCGCGCCACTCATGTGACTGTAAACAGTTTTGCGCATGGGCAGGTAATAGCAGACAC
>JAPUKZ010000463.1 GCA_027295405.1 Gammaproteobacteria bacterium | reverse complement strand
TGCGGCGCCTGTCACGGTGGCAAGGCCCAGGGCAATCCGGCGCTGAACGCACCGCGCCTGGCGGGACTCGACTCCGCCTATTTAAAACGTCAGTACCAGAACTATGTCGCCGGGATTCGCGGCGCACATGCCGATGATCGCTACGGCAAGCAGATGGCCATGATGGCGACCCTGCTGAGTACTGAGCAAGATCTGGACGATGTGATCGCCTTTATTCACGCCAGCTCCCGGGCGGAATAATGCCGGTGTTGCCTGAAGCCATGCCGCGCCTGCTGCTTTTATTCTGGCTCGCGACAACCACTGCAGCCGCCAGCGCTGCATCCGGGTTTCAGCTCAGCAGCAACTGCCCGCCCAGTTTTAAAAAGACAGATGAGGGAAGCTGTGAATTGCGTAGCCTCTACCAGTTCTATGGCTCCGTGCAGAACAAAGGACTGGGTGGCACCCAGACCGCCTTGCCGGAACACCGCGACGGTTTCAGCCCCGAGCAGATCGATCTGGGTCGCTACCTGTTTTTCGATCCGGCCCTGTCCGGCGATGGCACGGTGTCCTGTGCCAGTTGCCATCATCCCGACCAGGGGTTCAGCGACGGTCGTGCGCGCTCGGTGGGTATCGGCGGGCGCGAGCTAAGCCGGGCGGCGCCCTCCCTGTGGAATGTGGCCTTCCAGAAACGCCTGTTCTGGGATGCGCGGGCCCAGAGCCTGGAAGAACAAGCCCAGGGTCCGCTGTACGCCGCGGATGAAATGGGGAATACACCGCCACAGCTACTGGCGACCCTGGGCGGCAACCCGGTTTATGTGGAATTGTTCCGCCAGGCCTATCCGCAGGGTGAGCTGGAGGAGATCAGTCTCGGCCAGGTGTACCGGGCACTGGCAGCATTTCAGAGCAGCCTGATTTCACTGAACAGCCGCTACGATCGCTATGCCCACGGCTATCACGCCGCGTTGACGACAAAAGAGATTGAAGGGATGAACGTGTTCCGCTCCTTTGTGGCCCGCTGTGCTGAGTGCCATACGCCGCCCCTGTTTACCAATCAACAGATCGCGGTGATCGGCGCGCCGGAGCCAGAGGGTTTACCGCTGGACGTGGGGGCCGAAAAAATACTGAATGCACCTAAACTCAAGGGTGGCTTCAAGGTGCCCAGCTTGCGCAATATTGCCCAGACTGCACCCTATATGCACTCCGGCCGTTTCGAAACCCTGCGCGAGGCGGTAGGGTTTTATAACCAAGGTCGCGGTCACGCGGTGCCTGAAGGCGTGGACATGCACCTGCACTGGCATATCTGGGATCCGAACCTGACTGACTACGAAATGGACAGGGTGGTGGATTTTCTGCGTACCCTGACCGATGAGAGCCTGAAACCGCAAATACCCGGGCAGGTGCCATCCGGGTTGACGCCAATCAATCACAAAAACGATGCTGCAATAGTGACAATCGAAACAACCAACATAGGGGAATCTTCATGAACGCAGGAAAAATAATAGCGCTTCTGGCCATACTGGCGGCCTTTGCCGCCGGTAAATATCTGGGAGAGGTCGGTGCCGACGGTCCGGTGGTTGTGACCAGCACTAATGGTGGCAGCGCTTACCAGGGCGCGGACGATGCCAGTGAAGGGCAGGGCGAATTGACGCTGTCCGGCTCCGACAAAGGCGTTGCCGGAGCGCCGAGCACCGATGTGGTTGTGGTCGTGGAAGCCGGTCAATCGATTCAGGAGGCGATCCAGGCCGCCGCCCCCGGTACCACGATTCAGGTGATGCCCGGTACCTACAGCGAAACCGTTTACATCGACAAGGACGGTATTCACCTGATCGGCATTATCAAAGGCGGTGAGCGCGCCACTCTCGACGGCAAGGGTGAGTTGAACGACGCCATCCTGTTCTCGGGTAACAATATCGTGGTGGAAGGTTTCCGTATTACCCGGTACAAGGGTAATGCAATCATGAGCCAGGCCGGCAACAACTACGAGATCCGCGATAATATTATCGTCGACACCGGCGTTTACGGCATCTTTCCCCAACTCGGCCAGAACGGCGTGGTCGAGCACAACGTGATCTCCGGAATTGAGGATGCGGCCATCTACGTGGGGATGAGTGACAACGTCCACGTCGCCTACAACCATGTGTTTGACAGCGTTGCCGGTATCGAAATCGAAAACAGCCGGCACGCCATCGTCGAGAGCAACTACGTACACGACAACACCGGCGGCATCCTCGTCTTTATCACGCCGGGACTGCCGATCAAGACTACCTACGATGTGATTCTTCGCAACAACTGGGTGCACAATAACAACACGCCCAATTTTGGAGCGCCCGGCTCCACCGTGGGAGGCATTCCCGCGGGCACTGGCATTATGATTATGGCCGCCGACGATGTGGTGGTGGAAGGCAATATCATCACCAACAACAAGACCATCGGTATTCTCTCCGTGGATCACCACACGGCTGCGGAGCTGACCAATGTCACGGCAGACCCTGAGTCAGATCCCAATTCAGACGGCCTCAAGATTCTGAACAATGTGATGATGAACAATGGCTACGACACCATCGACTCAATCAAGGCCTTGATGCTGATGGAGCTGAAAACCGGTAATCCGGATATCCTGGTGGTTGGCCCCACCACCGACAGTTGCATCATCAATCGCCACCGCTACGTGGCTACCGGGGTAAAGGATTTTGCCGAGTGCGAGTTCACAAACACCAGCACCATTGGCAACTACCTGCTGCCGGATGTGGCGCCGCGGGTTATCGCTGCAGATGAACGGGGTGAAATTGCCTATCTCGGCATCTGTGCCGGCTGTCACACTTACACCGGCCGTATGATCGGCCCGCCGGTGCAGATCATCCAGGCCCTGTACCTGGACGATCCGGAAGGCCTGGCCGAGTACATTGCCGCGCCCGTAAAGAAGCGCGAGGATTACCCGGAGATGCCGCCCCAGAACTACCTGGACGAGGAGACGCGTCTGGCGGTGGCGAAGCACATGCTCTCGGTCAAGCGCTAGAAAATAGGGGACGTAGCACGGAAAACCGTGTGACGTCCCTTATTTTCCGTGCTACGTCCCCGGTTTTACCCCAGCTCGGCAGCGAGCTTGTCGAACCAGGCCTGCAAGTGGCTGCACTCCTCGGGAATACCCTGCTTGACCCAGCGGGCGAAGCTGCAGGTGGCGAACAGATCAATATCGGCAAAACTGATGCTGGTACCCGCCACGTAGGTAGATTCTGCCAGGTGGGCGTCGACGATTGGATAGAAAGCCGCCAGGCGGGCGCGGCCGCGCTCAACCAGTTCCGGTAATTGCGCTACATCGATGGGGCCGGGCAGGGCCCGGTCCTTCCAGTTCTCTTTGGCGTTACGCAATATGTCGGCAATTGCCGAGGTCATCATCATAAATATGCGGTGATCCCAGCTGATGACCTGGGCTTTCTCTACGGCACCGGTGCCCAGCAGCGGACGCTGCGGATGCAGTTCCTCCAGATAGGTGGCGATGCCAATGACTTCCGTGAACAAAGTGCCATCGTCCAGCACCAGCGCCGGGATGGTGCAATAGGGATTAATGGCTTTGTAGTCCTCGCCCAGTTGTTCTCCGGTGCCGAGGTCGATCTGAGTGGTGTCAATCTCAATGCCTTTGTAATCCATAAACAGTTTCAGGCGCTGGCCGTTGGGCGCGGGCTCGTAGGTATACAGTTTCATCGGTATTCGCTAGCTGTCGGGTTAGACCACTAGCTTAGGCGGGGCGGCCTGTAATTGCCAGCTTGCGCCAGTTTCCGCGAGCGGTATAACTGGCTATAATGCGCCCGCCTGTAGTGTTCCGATGAGGAAACGACGTGATCAAGTCCTTGAAAATATGGTTGACGCTAGCTGCGGTTGCAGTGACCAGTACTTCAGCGCTGGCTGTCAGCGATAAAAAGCGCGCCGAAATTGAAGAACGCATCAAGCCGGTGGGTGAGGTTTGCCTGCAGGGTGACAGCACCTGTGGAGTCGTGATGGCCGCCAGCAGCGGGCCTCGCTCCGGAGAAGATGTTTACAATACCGCCTGTTTGGCCTGCCATTCCACCGGTGCCGGTGGGGCGCCAATACTGGGGGATGCCGCGGCCTGGGCTGACCGTATCGCCAAGGGTGTTGATGCCCTCTACGACAGCGGGATCAATGGACTTGCCGGCACTGGCATGATCGCCAAGGGCGGTTGTATGAATTGCTCCGACGAAGAGGTTCACGCCGCCGTAGACTTCATGCTGGGCGCCAGTCAATAGACGGCTCAACAGCAAAAGCCAGATTCGGAATGCCGCTCTCCCAGCGGCATTTTTTTGGGGTGCACCAGGCATGGCGCGTAGCGCCTTGCCTGGTGCTGTTCCGGTACAGGGGTGATGCCCGAATGACTTGGCGGTGCCAGTCCGGTTCGGGCTGGGGGACTGTCTACCCGAGCGGGAGCAGGATCAAGCCTAAGTGCAAATAAGATTGATTCTTATTTGCATTTAAAATACCATTAGGGGCTCTTTATACCACTCAGGATCAGCTTTTTTTCGAACGGCGATGCTGGAAGGAACAGACGTGAAGAACAGCTCGACCTCCCTGTGGTCCCTGCGGGCCGGAGAACGCTGCCGAATTGAGAGCTTTGACGACAAGCTCGCCGAGAGATATCGCATTCGCATGATGGAACTTGGTTTTCACCCAGGTGAAACGGTGAGCTGCGTGCAATCTCCGGCCCTGGGTGCGCCCAAGGTCTACCGGGTCAGTAACACCATGTTTTCGCTGGATGACGAAGTCGCCGCACATATTGTCGTAAGCCTGTTGCCGCATGAGTAAGATTGTCCTGATTGGCAGCCCCAACTCGGGCAAGAGTTTGCTGTTTAATCGACTGACCGGACTGCATCAGAAGGTCGCCAACTTTCCGGGTATTACCGTGGATGTGAGCTCGGGCAGCTTGCAGTCCCTGCCGGAGATTACCCTGGTGGACTTTCCCGGTACCTATTCCCTGCAGCCCATCTCCGGCGATGAGCAGGTGGCGGTGAAGTTTTTCACGCAGGCCCTGGATGACCCGAACGTCACCCAGGTATTGTGCCTGATCGACGTCACCCGACTCGAGAAAAGTCTGTACTTCACCTTGCAGGTGATTCGCGAGAGTGCCCGTCATGGCAAGCACGTGACGGTGCTGGCCAATATGATGGATGTGCTGGAAAAGCACCATATCCAGGTCGACCTGGCCGGCTTGTCAGCCCAGATCAAGGCGCCGGTGCTGCCGGTTTCCGCTCGTACAGGGTCCGGTATTGACGCTCTGCTGGCGCGACTGAAGGCCAACCAGCTGCAGCCGCGGAGCAAAGCCGCGGCCGCGCTGACCGATACACCCGACGAACTGCTGCGCGGAACTGCCCTCCAGTTGGCCCGCCGGTTTGGTCCCAAGGGGGATATCCTGATCAAGTCGCAGGCGCGGCTGGACGATTTCTTCCTGCATACGACCCTGGGAGGACTGGCCTTCTTCGGCATCATGTACCTGTTGTTTCAGTCCATCTTTACCTGGGCGGCTCCCGCCATGGATGCGGTGGAGGCGCTGCTGGGTGCGCTGTCGAATATTGTGGTACCGGCGATTCCGAACCAGATGGCCAGGGATTTCACGGCGGATGCAATTTTCAGCGGTATCGGTGCCTTCCTGGTGTTTGTGCCACAAATATTTGTGCTGACTTTTATCATCGGCATTTTGGAAGACTCGGGCTACATGGCGCGGGCGGCCCTTATCTGCCACAAGCCACTGCGCCTGTTCGGGCTGACCGGCAAGAGTTTTATCCCGATGCTGTCTGGTGTTGCCTGCGCCATCCCGGGTATCTACGCGGCGCGCTCCATCGATTCGCCGAAAAAGCGTCTGTTAACCTACATGGCGATTCCTTTGATGCCCTGCTCGGCGCGGCTGCCGGTCTACACGCTGCTGATAGCGGCATTTATCCCGCAGACCACGGCACTGGGTGGCCTGGTGGGGATGCAGGGCCTGGCCATGTTCCTGATCTATTTCTTCGGCATGGCCTGTGGACTACTCGTGACAGGGCTGGTGTCACGCTTCCGCGAGGATCACTTCACCGACCTGCCCTTTGTGCTGGAAATGCCACCTTACCGGATGCCCGCCTGGCAACCGCTGCTGCGCAATGCCTGGAACCGGTCCAAGCACTTCGTCACCAAGGCCGGGAAAATCATTTTCGGTGTCACCGTGATTATCTGGGTCCTGGGCTATTTCCCCAATGGCGGCGCCGACTTGAACGCATCCTGGCTGGGTCATTTGGGACACGTTGTTGAACCGATCTTTGCCCCGCTAGGCCTGGATTGGCGCTACGGGGTGGCGGTTCTTACCTCCTTCCTGGCGCGTGAGGTATTCGTGGGCACCCTGGGCACCATGTTCGGCATAGAGGGGGCGGAAGAGAATATGGTGCCACTGGTAGCGCAAATCCAGGCCAGCGGTTTGAGCGTGGGTTCCGGTCTGGCACTGCTGGTATTTTTTGCCATCGCCCTGATGTGCGTCTCCACCCTGGCCATCCTGTCCCGGGAAGCGCAGTCCACCAAGCTGGCGGTGAATTTGTTCGCCGCTTACGGTGTGCTGGCCTATGGCCTGGCGATTCTGGTGTACAACCTCGCCGGATTGGTTGGCGTTTAACACAGAACGGGGACAGATTTAAATCTGTCCCCAATCACGATCACGCCAGCAGGTCCTTCAGACGGGCCAGGGTATCCCGGGCCCGCTCCTGCGCCACTTTTTCATCCTGCTCAACCCCCCCCTGCCACTGTAAATCTTCGCCTGGCAGTTCCTCCAGAAAGCGGCTGGGCTCGCAGTCGATGATGTCGCCGAATTGCTTGCGCTTGCTGG
>JAPUKZ010000462.1 GCA_027295405.1 Gammaproteobacteria bacterium | reverse complement strand
CCGTACAATGCCGGCATTGCGCAGGATACGGAACACAGTATTGGTGGTTTGCGCGGGGGTCGGTGGCTGGGTCTGGGTCGCGGTGATTTTGAAATCGGTATACACGATGTCACGCAGCGCCGAAAACAGATGCTCCTGGATACCGCGGATCATCTTGCCATCGACAAAAGACTGGGATGGTGCATTGAACAGCTCCAGTCTCAGTCCGCGCGGCTGGGGTATCAGGCGGATATCGAAGTCGGAGTAGTCGGCACAGATCTTCGCGGCATCGTCCTTGTCGCTGTCGGTGTTCAAAATTGCCAGCGCACAGTGCCTAAATAGCGCGAACAAATCACCCCGACTGCTGGTTAGTCCTTCGATGTCAGCCCGGGAAAGCAGGTTCAGGGACTTGAGCGGATTGACAATGACATGAGAAATTTTTTCCACAGCGGGCATCATGGCCTTTATTGCGAAAGCACTCAACAGGTAGCATAAAGGTACGCACAACACAGTCCTCAAGGCGACGGTCCCGAGGATGTGCAAATAGGACCCACCGACACCCCGCCAATGAACCCCTCCACAGAGTCGGACGGTCAGCTCATCTATAACTATATGATTTTTATAAAAATGGCGGAAGCGGTCGGCCGACTGCTGTAGCACCGCCCTCAAATCAGTTAACTTGCATGCCAGTACCCGGTTACACTGTCATTCCGTTTACAGCGTGGGTAACCCGGTGGCGCCCCCAATCCTTTATTACGTTCACGATCCCATGTGCAGCTGGTGTTGGGGTCATCGTCGTGTCTGGGATGCGTTGCGTTCAGCACTGCCGCGATCGGTAGTGGTGGTCAACGTAGTCGGTGGATTGGCGCCCGACACCGACCAACCCATGCCGGTTGAACAGCGCAAAGCCATTGCCGGCTACTGGTCCAGAATTGCGGAGGAATTGGGCGCCGAGTTCAATTTTGATTTCTGGCAAAAGTGCCAGCCGCGCCGCTCCACCTATCCGGCTTGCCGTGCGGTCATTGCCGCCGCCCGGCAAGATGCTGAGGAGGCAATGATTGACGCCATTCAGCGTGGCTACTATTTGCGCGCCATGAACCCCTCAGACAATAGCACCCTGATTCAGCTGGCCGTTGAATTGGAGCTGGATCGAGAACGCTTTGCCGGTGACCTGGTGAGCCCCGAAGTACAGCAGGAACTGGAGCGTAATTTCGCCTTACGTCGGGAGATCAAGGTATACAGCTTCCCCTCGTTGGTCCTGAAACGGGACGACGACATTTTCCCGGTGCCGCTGGATTATCACTCCACCGAGCCCGCTTTGACCTTTATAAACGCGATTATTCAGAGCTAACGCCGGCGCTGCAAAGTTAACTGTTTATGAACGTCAGACCCGGGATGAATAGACCAACCAGCCTGGTTAAACACCACTGGCTACCGCCTGGTTTCAGCTGGCCGGTATCGATATTTGAGACAGGGTGCCTTGGCATCTGGGGGAATGGCAACGGCTGCATAACACGAGATGAAGGTGGGAATTCCTGGGAATGATGCGTTAAATTGCCAGCACCCACTGTCTGCACCCAGTGTGTTCAATTTCTATCTACCCAGCCAGTCACCGCCCGGTGAAATTGCTGTCGCTAATCTGAAAGATACCGGTCGCACGGATGAAGCGGCTGGGCTGTTGCAGCAGGGCTTGGCAGAGAACTTTGCTGCAGCAAAATAGCCGATCTGCGATGGCGAGGGAAATTCTGCTGAAACCCATGTTAAGGTACGAATCTTCTGCGACTCAACAGAGAAACTCCCTATGAGACTTATGGCGACCTGCCTCTGTGTGTTCTTCTTCGTAGCGGCCAATCATAGCTTCGCCGAATCCGATGCACTCGGCCGTTTGCGTGGCTACATAGAAGTGGACACGGTCAACCCCCCCGGCAATGAAAGCCGGGGAGTCGACTATCTGGCCGCAATCTTCGACGCGGCTGGCGTTGCCTATGAAACTGCCGAATCAGCGCCCGGTCGCGGCAACATCTGGGCGAGGCTAAAGGGTGGCGACAAGCCTGCACTGCTCCTGTTACATCATATCGATGTGGTACCCGCCACCCGGGAAACCTGGGACAGCGACCCGCTGCAAGCCGTGGTCAAGAATGGCTCTCTGTATGGTCGAGGCACCCTGGATACGAAATCGCTGGGCATTATGCAGCTTGAAGCGTTTCTGGCACTGCACAAAAGCCAGGCGATACGGGATCGGGATGTGGTGTTTATGGCCACTGCGGACGAAGAAGCTGGCGGATTATTCGGTGCGGGGTGGATGATAAAAAATCGGCCGGATGCTTTTGCGGACGTAGGTTTTCTGCTCAATGAAGGCGGTCTTGGCAGGCGGGCCGGCGAGCAGGTCTTCTTCTCCATAGAAGTGGCACAGAAACGACCGTACTGGCTCCGTCTGGTCGCCACCGATGAACCTGGCCACGGATCCATGCCACAGTCCACCTCGGCCCCGGTGCGACTTATCATCGCCCTCAATAATATTCAGCAAGCACCCTTCGAGCCGCGCATTACACCCGCGGTGCGGGAAATGTTCCGCCAGCTTGCGCCCTTTACAGAGCCTAAGTGGTCCGAGCAATTGCTCAATATTGACGACTCTATTGGCGATCCTGATTTTCTCAAATCATTCCAGCGAGAGCAGCCGGCGCTGCACGCCCTGATCCGCAATACCTGCTCAATCACAATGCTCATCGGTAGTCAGAAGATCAATGTGGTGCCCCCGGTGGTGAGCGCCGAGCTGGATTGTAGAATCCTCCCCGACCAGGATGCTGATGAATTCTTGCAAGCTATCAAAAGCAGAGTGAATGACAACAACATCAGCGTGGAGGAAATCATGTTGTTCGGCGCCGCCGAGTCGAGCACAGACAACGCTCTCTACCTGGCGCTGGAAGACATTACCCGCAAGTACTACCCGGGCGCGGGAGTAATAACGACAGTTGCGGCAGGATTCACAGACAGCCACTTTTTCCGAGATCTGGGGATTGCCAGTTACGGCTATGCCCCCATGGTAATACCAGATGACGCCATGACCAGCATCCATGGCAATAACGAGAGAATCGGAGTCGAGACCTTTGAGAAGGGAGTGCAGATGATGACCGAGCTGGTCGAGCGCTTTGCCACGCGCTAGGTTCTACCCAGCTGCTATCAGCTAGGCATTATCGATATTTGAGGCAGGGTGCCTTGACGTCTCGGGAAATGACCAGGGCGGCATGATACGAGATTAAGGTGGGAATTCTTGGGAATGATGCGTTAATTTATTATTACCATTCGCTGAGTACTTTCTCCCATTTCTCCAGGTCCAGCAGCACGCTGACCTCGTCAGTGCTCAGCTTTCGGCCAGTCGGGAACTCGTAGACATTGTCCCCGGTCGGGTTGAATATCACCTCAGTGTCCTTCACGAAGGCCTGCAGTTCGTCGCCAGTCATCAGTGCTCCTCCTGTAGTGGGAGGTAGTTTTTCAATGTACCCAGCTTACCGCGCCTGCCATTATAAAAGCTTGAAGGCCGTCACAAATTTGTCCTTGGATGGTATCGAGTGCGACAGCTCCTGCAGAGCAGCGATACTGGGTCAGGGCTTGCCATGAGCCGGTATAAGCTCGTCGATTGGGGCGCACCCCAGCCGATGCCACCGAGATGTGAGGACGTTTCACTGATCGCCGGAGCACGGGCACCGGTTGCCGGAAACAGTCACGAAATTCATGGCGGTTGAATATGCATATATGGACTCCTCCTCACCTATCGGCATCACTGTGCCAAACTGGTATTTGCGTCACCAGTTAACGGTGAAAATGGAGGAGTCCATCCCATTGGGAAGAACAGGCCTGATGCTGTTAATGATCGCCCATATGGAGCCATTCCGGGATCGGCCTATTGGCGATCATCAACAGATGCCACAGGGCGGTATGTAGCTGCGTTCTGAAGTTAAGTTGACAGTACCTCTGTCATTGTTGTTCCACCATTTTCAATAACCATGTTCGCAAGGCGACTACCGGAGCATAGTCTGATTTTTCGACCGGCGTGACCAGATAATATCCCAGGCTGTCTTGCAGTGGCCTATCCGTAATGACGACCAGTTCCCCGCGCTCCAGTTCACTCTGAATCAGAAACCGCGGTAACAGCGCTGCCCCCAACCCGGCAACGGCTGCCTGGGCAATGATGGACATCTGCTCAAATACCATTCCCTGCGCCCGCGGTGGCGCGATGCCGGAGGACTGGAACCAGTTGTCCCAGGCCTTAGCGCGGGAGCTGAGCTGGAGTAATGGCAACTCTGCCAGCTGTTCAGGACTGTGCGGGGAGTGTTCGCGCATGAACTTGGGGGAGCACACCGGAAAGGCTTCCTCACCCATGAGGAAGGTGCTCTGCGTGTCAGGCCAATCGGGTGAGCCGTAGTGAATTGCGGCATGCAGGTTTTCGCTGCGGAAATCGAATGGGGAAAGTCGGGTGACAAAATTGACGGTAATGTCCGGATTCTGTTCGAGGAATGAGGGAAAGCGGGGCATCAGCCAGCGGGTTCCGAAGGTCGGCAGTATGGCCAGGTTTAAACTGCCCGTGCGGGGACTGGTCATAGCGGTGAGCGAGGCGTTGCGTATAGCCTGCAGCGCCCGGTGAATTTCCTGTGCGTAGACCTTACCTGCGTCCGTTAGTTGAATGGTCTTCCCGACGCGTCTGAATAGTGCCACCTCGAGCTGATTCTCGAGTGCACAGACCTGCCTGCTGATGGCGCCCTGGGTCAGCTTCAATTCATCCGCGGCAACGGTGAAGCTGCCGCAGCGGGCGGCCGCGTCGAACGCTCTCAACATGCTGGTGCTGGGCAAAAGACGTCTCTGGTAAGACATTACTATTACCAAAACTCACTAATATGTGAATTATAGTCGTTTGTTAGTTTAGCTTCTATCACTCAATATGCCACATATATAAGGTGTATAACAGTGACTTCACGCTTATTCACGATAACTATTCTTTTTTTACTACGCTTTTAATTCTGCGAAAATACATGAGTTTATAGCATGATAAAAGTGATCCAGCTTTCCAATAATCGGTGATCAACATGTCGAAAACAGAGAAATACCAGCCTTCAGATAAGGCACAAGCGTTTCTGGACTCCGTCAGCAATGGCAAATACAACCGGGAAATCATTACCGGGCTGAAAAAGTTCCTGGACGGTAAAGCGCCTGAAGATATGCAGGCGTTTTACAGCGCGGAAGAAATAAAGGCGCTCGTGGACCTGAAGGGTACCGAGCAGGATGTCGAGTCCAGAATGCCGGTAAAGGTAACCCGGCACTACTTCGAGTTGGCCAAGACCAGCAAACCGCTGCAGACCCTGGTGAAAGCCAGCCCGGCTGAGACCTTTGACCTGGACGGTGCTCCCGATCCCGGCAAGCAAATGGACTACAGCCCGGTTGAAGGCCTGATTCACAAGTATGAACTGGGACTTATCTACGTGGCTTCTACCTGCTCTGCGCACTGCCGGTTCTGCTATCGTGAAGAACTGATCGCCCAGAAGGAAGTAGAGCGCCCCGACGGCACGGTCGCACCCAAGGGCCTGGCTCAAATCGGCGAGATAGTCGCCTACGTGAAAGAGCACAACCGGTTGGTAGCGAAAAACGGCGGTGTTCATCCCGAGACCGGCCGGGAAAGGTTGCGTGAAATTCTGATGTCGGGCGGTGATCCACTGGTGCTCGGGAACAAGAAGATTGCCGCCTGGCTTTCCGCCCTGGCAGAGGCAGGGGTTGAATCCATCCGCATTGGTACCAAGGAACTCGCATTTTACCCGGAACGGTACGACCTCACTTTTTTTGACATGCTGGACAAATTACACGTGCTGTACACTGAAACCAGGCTGCGCATCATGATCCACTTCAACCACCCCGACGAGTTCTTGAAGCGGGACAGCGCTGGCAAATACATCGAGAATCCAGCCGGTGGCCTGCAGTGGGTAGAAAGCACCCGGCGCGCGGTAAAGGAGTTGGGCAAACGCAACTGGTTGAGTATTGACAACCAGGCACCCTTGATCAAGGGCATTAACGGCGATCCCGATGCCCTGCGCATCATGCAGCGGGAGCTGCGGCGCAACCGGGTTGAGAACCATTATTTCTTCTGTGGTCGTGACATCATCGGTCACAAGGCCTTCAACCTTCCCATCGAGGAGGCCTGGCGTATTTTGAATGAATCGCAAAAGGGCTTGTCGGGGGTGGAAGCGCATGCCCGACTCTCTATTACTCACTACAAGGGTAAGACCGAGGTGGCCGCGGTCACCAATAAGCCGATTCCAGGTTTACCCGGCGCCGAGAACGGCGTGGTCATTCTCAAGCTGTTGCGCGGCGCAGCGGACGCGCCCGATCGAGGCAAGATTGCGATTCTGGGCCGAAATCCCGAGGCGATCTGGTTCAGCGGTTACAACGATCGGGTGTTATTCGATGAAGCCGGTTTTTTCGACGATATCAGCGAAGCGAACCAGGATTTCCGGGATAGTCTGCGGGTGATATCCACGAGCAGTTGAGACCTGCGGGCGGAATCAGGCTGGGAATGTGATTGATAAACGAACAGGCTCGGTGGCGGAAGCGGTCGCTGATATCCCTGATAATGCCCCGGTGATGATTGGCGGATTCGGTGAGGCCGGGCCTGTTTGTCGACCGCATTGTCACGGTCAGGAACCCGGCGGGTTTGCACTGGTGGACCTGGCGCCCGGTGTCGACTTTGCATAGGTGCGGGAACGAACCGGCGGCAAACTGATTACATTGTTGGCCGAATAAATTCGGCCCTACAGCGGCCCGGTCACCACCCGGGTTCAACCGCACTACCGATAAGGCCATTCCATGACCCAGCATGATTCACCCAGCCCATCCACAAGCGCCCAACTGCATCAGCGGGGACTCAAGGTCATGCCCGGCGGCTGCAGTCGCAACACAGTGTTGCGTAAACCCCATCCGCTTTACGCCGAGCGCGGTGAGGGCTGTACTGTCACCGATGTGGAAGGCGTGCGGCGCATCGATTTTTCCAATAATATGGCGTCGCTGATTCACGGGCACGCCCATCCCCAGCTGGTCGCCGCGGTTACCGAACAGTTACAAAAAGGCACGGCCTACACGCTGGCTACCGAGGCCGAAATCAACTACGCCGAGCACATGAATCGCCGCAATGCAGGTTTTGAGAAGATTCGTTTCGTGAACTCCGGTACGGAAGCGGTCATGTGTTGCCTGAAGGCCGCCCGTGCCTTTACCGGTCGCGCCAAGATAGCTAAGGCCGAGGGGGCGTACCACGGTTCCTATGATTTTGCCGAGGTCAGCCAGACCGCCAATCCTGGCAACTGGGGGGAAGCGCGGCGACCGACCAGCGTTCCCGTGTCCCGGGGAACTCCGGCTTCGGTGTTGGACGATGTGGTAGTGATCCCGTTTAACGACCCCGCGCGCGCCCTTGCGATTCTCGATGAGCACGCGGATGAGTTGGCCTGCGTCATGCTGGACCTGATGCCGCACCGGATCGGTCTGCAAACGGCTGACCCGGAGTTTGTTAGCGCCCTGCACCAGTGGAGCCAGGCCAACGGTGCCCTGTTGGTGTGCGATGAAGTCATTACCCTGCGCACCAGTTATGGGGGTGCACAGGAGCACTACGAGGTGACCCCGGACCTGACCGCCATGGGTAAAATGATTGGTGGGGGCTTTCCGGTCGGAGCCTTGGCCGGGCGAGCCGAGGTGATGGATGTGATGGACCCCTGGGCGGAGCAAGTCCTGTTTCCCCACTCGGGCACATTTTCAGCCAATCCGGTTACCATGGTCGCGGGACTGACCGCCATGGAGTTGTTCGACCCCTCAGCAGTGGAGAAACTGAACACACTGGCGGAGTACACCCGCGAGCGTATCCGGGAGGCGATTTGCATCGCTGATGTGCCCGCCTGTGTCACGGGTGCGGGTTCCATGTTCCGGGTGCATATGAAAGCCGAAGTGCCGGACAGTTACCGGGAAGCATTTGCTGGGTCCGAGGAAGTAAGGCGGGTCAGCAGAATGCTGGACCACCTGTTTGAGAACGGCATCATCATGATCAACACCTGTTCCGGCGCGCTCTCAACCCCCATGACGGAAACTGAAATCGACACCCTGGCGGAAGCCCTGTTGGCTGGATTCCGCAAGCTGCGGTCACAGTGGACGTAGGCGGCGAGCAACGCTGCTGACACGGCGGCAATCTGAACAGATTGGATGAAATTTAACGCTAGGGATCAGTAATCAGCCCTGCTAAAATAATACACCCACGTATACACATTGTGAGGTGTATTCATGCGCACCAATATCGTCCTCAATGACGAACTGGTCAAAGAAGCACAGGCGCTGAGCCACATAAAGACAAAGCGTGAGCTTATAGAGACTGCGCTGCGAGAGTTTGTGGCCCATCGTAAACGGCTGGATCTGCGCAATCTGAAGGGTTCGCATTTGTTGGATGATAGCTACGACTACAAGAGAACCCGCAGCCGGGAAGTTCGCTGATGTACCTGATTGATACGTCTGTCTGGATAGATTTTCTGAAGCAGAGAAAAACCAGAGCCGTGGCATTTCTGGAAGATCTGCTCGGCAACCCCCTGGCTTGCGGCATCACCGACCAGGTCTATCTTGAGCTCCTTCAGGGTGCGCGGGACGAAGAATCCTTCAATACCCTGGAGCGATATTTCTCCGGCCAGCGCTTCTACAACTTTGAAAATTCGCGGCGCAGCCACGCCGCGGCAGCGCGGATTTATTTTGAGTGCCGACGGGCAGGTATTGCAGTGCGCTCTTCCATAGACTGCCTGATAGCGCAAAGTGCGTGTGAACACGGACTTACCTTGCTGCACCACGATGGTGATTACGCGAAGATGGCGCGCGTGTTACCTGAGTTGAAACAGAAACACTTTCTGCCCGGCTAATCTTGTGCCGTGCAAGCGCTCGCCAGACTATCTGGCCAATCGCGTTTCAACCGGCGTCTCGCCAAATAATTTGCTGTCATCCCGTGCAAACATGACCCGTGTGCAAGAAGCCCCACTGTTCCGCGATGTCGCCGACCCCAATGTCGTGACAGACTTAAGTCTGTCCCCAAGCTGCGCCCGGGCATTCAGCGCTCGAACTTGGTCTCCAGTATCACCGAGGAGTTGGTGCGCTCGATGCCGTCCAGGTTGGCGATTTCATCCAGCAGCCTGCTGAGTTCATCGGTGGAGTTGGCTTCCACCATGGCAATCATGTCGTAGGCGCCGCTGATGGCGTACAGCGCGGTTACCTTGTGCATTTTCTTCAGGCGTGCCTGGGCCTGGCCGGTCAGTTTCTGCTCCAGTTCAATCAGCACATGGGCTCGAATCAGGCTGTCTGTGTAACTCTCACCCAGTCGCACGGTGAACCCCGTGATCACGCGGCTTTCCAGCAGTTTGTTGAGCCGGCTCTGCACCGTTGAGCGGGACAGCCCGAGCCGCCGCGCCAGTTCGGAGGTGGAGGCGCGGGCATTGTCACGCAGCTGTGCCAGCAGGGCCTGGTCTATTGTGTCTTTTTGCAGCATAAACGCACCAAATTGATAACAACAGCAATCGGATTGACATATTTGATCGCTATATTGTCTATTTTACACCTTCATTTCAACAGAGGTTTTCGTCACAATGCTGTTTTTGACGTAACAATAGGTGCCGAAATGACACAGGTAGGCCTGGTTGGAGGTGGAAAAATTGGTGAGATGATCTGCGATCTGCTGATCGGTAGCGGTGATTACAGCGTGACATTGATCGACGCATCCCAGGCGCAGTTGGACAAGCTGCCGGATTCGGATCGACTGACCAAATTATGCCTGGATGTGACCGACACCCAGGCCCTGAGTGCTGCCCTGGACGGACATTTTGCGGTGCTGAGTGCCTGCCCGTTCTACCTCACCCGGAAGATTGCTCGCGCAGCGGTAGCGGCGGAAGTCCACTACCTGGATTTGACTGAGGACATGAAAAGCACCGAACTGGTGCGGGAGCTTGCGGACAATGCCACTACCGCCTTCATCCCCCAGTGCGGCCTGGCACCCGGTTTCATCTCCATTGTGGCGCATTCCATGTGCGAGGACTTTGACGAACTGGATACGGTCCGTCTCCGGGTGGGCGCGCTACCGATGTATCCCACCAATTCGCTGACCTACAATTTGACCTGGAGCACCGACGGGGTAATCAACGAGTATTGCGAACCCTGTGAATCGATTATGGATGGTGAGAGGGTGATTGTTCCTGCGCTCACCCAGCGGGAAGAGTTCAGCCTGGATGGTATCAAGTACGAGACCTTCAATACCTCAGGGGGTCTGGGTTCACTGGCTGAGACTTTGGCAGGCAAGGTGAACAATCTCAGTTATCAGACTATCCGCTACCCCGGGCACCGGGAAATCATGAAGACACTGCTGCAGGACCTGCGCTTGTCAGAGCGTCGGGAATTGCTAAAGGATATTCTGGAGTATGCGGTACCGGCCACCTATCAGGACGTGGTCTTCATCTTCGTTACGGTGAGTGGCAAGAAGGATGGCCGCCTGCTGCAGGATACCTATGCCAACAAGATTTACGGGCATAAAGTGGGGGGTGTCGAACGCGCGGCGATTCAGATCACCACCGCCAGTGCCATCTGCACGATGCTGGATCTGCTGCATGAAGGGCTAGTGCCCACACGTGGTTGCGTCAGACAGGAGCAGGTGCGACTGGAAGACTTTCTGGCCAACCGGTTTGGCCAGATCTACGTGCCCGATACCTCCCGGCAACAGCCGCCGAACCAGTAAGGAGTTCACATGATTCAGGAACTGTCACAACAAATCGCATCCGTACTTGAGCAATTGAACCTTTCAGACCAGAGAGGCGAGCTTGAGGTGAATTCACCGATCGACGGGTCCCGTCTGGGCAGCGCAGCCCTGGATTCGGCCGCTGATCTGGAGGGAAAGATCGAGCGTGCCCAGCAGGCTTTCCTGGCCTGGCGCTCCGTCCCGGCGCCGAGAAGGGGAGAGCTGATCCGACTGTTCGGCGAGGAACTGCGGGAAAGCAAGGCAGCCCTGGGTGCCCTGGTGACCCTGGAGAGTGGCAAACTCCTGCAGGAAGGACTCGGTGAAGTACAGGAAATGATTGATATCTGCGACTTCGCGGTGGGATTGTCGCGACAGTTGTACGGCCTGACTATGCCCTCGGAGCGGCCCGGCCACAAGATGAATGAGACCTGGCAACCGCTGGGCCCGGTGGCTATTATCTCGGCGTTCAACTTCCCGGTGGCTGTGTGGGCCTGGAATACGGCGCTGGCTTGTGTGTGTGGCAACCCGGTTATCTGGAAACCCTCCGAAAAAACGCCCTTGACCGCGCTGGCCTGTGCCGAGCTTTTCAAGCGCGCCGTGGTCCGGTTTGGAGATGCCCCGGACAATCTGGTGCAGGTGGTTATCGGTGCCGCCGACATTGGCGAGCTATTGGTACGTGACCATAGAGTAGCCCTGGTCAGTGCCACGGGCTCTACCCGTATGGGGCGCGCGGTGGCGCCGCTGGTTGCCGAACGGTTCGGACGATGTTTGCTGGAGCTTGGTGGCAACAACGCCATGATTGTGACCCCCTCAGCCGATCTGGACATGACGGTGCGCGCCGTTCTTTTCTCGGCGGTCGGCACCTGCGGGCAACGCTGCACAAGTTTGCGCCGGCTGATTGTGCACAGGGACATTCGAGATGGTTTACTGCAGCGGCTGAAGCAATCCTACACGCAGGTCAGCATCGGTAATCCCCTGTCTGATGGCGTGCTGGTCGGCCCACTGATTGCTCAAGACGCGTTCACTCGCATGTCTGAATTGCTCGCCGACCTCAGACAGCGGGGTGTCGCGGTGCACGGTGGTGAGCGGGTGGCTATTGAAGGATGTGAAGCCGGATACTATGTGCAACCCGCAATTGTTGAGGTGGGAGAGCAGGATGACTGCGTCCGCACGGAAACGTTCGCGCCGATTCTCTATGTCATGGAGTATGAGAATCTGGAGGATGCCATCGCCATTCAGAATGACGTTCCCCAGGGTTTGTCCTCCTGCATATTCACCAGGGACCTGCTGGAGGCGGAGACCTTCCTGTCTGCGGCGGGCAGTGACTGTGGTATCGCCAATGTAAACATAGGCCCCAGCGGGGCCGAAATTGGCGGTGCGTTCGGTGGCGAGAAAGAAACCGGCGGCGGCAGGGAATCCGGCTCGGATGCTTGGAAAGCCTACATGCGGCGGCAGACTGTCACGGTAAACTACTCGAAGGAACTGCCCCTGGCGCAGGGTATCGAATTCGGCACTGCTTAGTGGAGTGAGTACTTGCTTACAGTCGAAGCCCGGCCACCTGTTGCCTCAGCGCCAGATTCTCAAGCACCAATTGACGCTGAGATTTGCCAATTCTCCAGCACTACCTCTGACTCAAATCGGGGCGTAAGATAGGTTCCCGTTCACACAAATCCAACACCCCGGGAGAGCACCATGGCTTCGGTTAAACTGGAAATCAATGGCGAGACTCACACGGTTGCCGACATCGCCGCGGATACCCCACTGCTGTGGGTGCTGCGTGACAGCCTCGGATTAGTCGGCACCAAGTACGGTTGTGGTGGGGGTTATTGTGGCGCCTGCACGGTGCAGCTTGACGGGCAAGCCGTGCGTTCATGTTCGGTAACCGCTGTGGCTGCCCAGGGCAAACATATCACCACCATTGAAGGCCTGGCGAATGGGGATGAACTCCATCCATTGCAGCAGGCCTGGATCGAGTTGGATGTGCCCCAGTGCGGCTACTGTCAGGCGGGACAGATCATGAACGCCGCGGCGCTGCTGGAGTCAAATCCATCCCCCAGCGACAGCGACATCAATCGGGCGATGGCGGGCAATATTTGCCGTTGTGGTTGTTATGTGCGCATCAAACAGGCGATCCAGCAGGCAAGTTCTGCACTGGCCTTTAACGCCATGGGCGTGGAGGGCGAATTGTCATGAAAACTTCCAGAAGAGAATTTATTCAGCTGACCGGGGTAGTCGGTGGTGGACTGGTTATTGGTTTTCACTTACCCGGCAGAGCGGGAACTGATGTTAGCTCACTCAATGCCTACGTCCAGGTGCTGCCGGATAACCGCGTCATTATTGCCGCCAAGAATCCGGAGGTTGGCCAGGGCGTAAAAACTTCCCTGCCCATGATCGTCGCCGAAGAACTGGACGTCGACTGGCAACAGGTAGAGGTCATTCAGTCGGAGATTAACAAGGAACTGTATGGCCGGCAGTATGCGGGTGGGTCACGGTCAATTCCCAGCAACTGGAAAGTGCTGCGGGAAGCCGGTGCGACTGCCCGGTCCATGTTGGTGCAGGCTGCGGCAGAGCAATGGGGGGTGCCGGCGGGTGAGTGTCGTGTACAGGCAGGTGTGGTGACCCATCCGCGCAAGTCCGGTTCCCTCAGTTACGGCCAATTGGCCAACGCGGCGGCCACGCTGGCGGTTCCCGACAGTGGCAGTCTGACTCTCAAGTCGCGCGATCAATTTCGAATTATCGGCCAGAGAATTACCGGCGTGGACAACCACGCTATTGTTACTGGCCAGCCATTATTCGGGACCGACCAGCACCTGCCCAACCTGCACTATGCCATCTATGAAAAGTGCCCGGCCACCGGTGGCAAGGTCAGGCGTGCGAACCTGGACGAGATTCGACGGCTTCGGGGTGTGAGCGATGCTTTTATACTGGAGGGTAATGGCAAAACCACAGAGTTGATGCCGGGTGTGGCTATTGTTGCCAACTCCACCTGGGCTGCATTCAGTGCCAGAAAACAGCTGCAAATCGACTGGGATTTGTCGGCCGCTGCCAGCGACAGTTGGACCGGGGCAGAGCAGCGAGCACAGGAGCTGGCAAAAACCAGCGGTGAGGATGAAGTTGTCAGTCACGGTGCGGTCGAGCCGGCGTTGAAGAATGCCGACCGCAGCCACGAAGCTTTCTACTCCTACCCGTTTGTCGCTCACGCTGCCATGGAACCACAAAATTGCAGCGCACATGTTCATGGCGGGCGCTGTGAGTTGTGGGCACCGACGCAGACACCCCAGGGCGCTGAGGCTGATGTTGCCGGGCTTTTGGAGCTCCCCGCCTCAGCTATCAACCTGCACCAGACCCGCTGCGGTGGTGGCTTCGGGCGCCGCCTGATGAACGATTATGTGTGCGAGGCCGCAGCCATTTCGCGGGAGGCGGGAGTGCCTGTCAAATTGCAGTGGAGCCGCGAAGATGATATGGCTCACGATTTTTATCGGGTGGGCGGCTTCCA
>JAPUKZ010000461.1 GCA_027295405.1 Gammaproteobacteria bacterium | reverse complement strand
GGATCAATATGTACCCTCCAATATATTCTATTCGCTCTCTAACGACCTGGTGCCGGCAGTGGTGTTGTTCAGCATCCTGCTGGGCGTGGCGCTGATTTCAGTACCGGACAAGAGCTCGGTGCTGGCCATATTTGACGGGCTTACCGAGGCTCTGGGACGTATCAATGCCCTGATTGTGCAGCTGACTCCCTTTGGCATTTTTGCGATTGCCGCCGCCGCTGCCGGCACCATGACCGTTGATGAACTGGGGCGGGTGCAAGTATACCTGGTGACCTATATTGCATTGGCCATGCTGATTACGTTCTGGATATTCCCGGGCCTGGTCAGTGCGGTTAGCGGCATTCCCTTCCGCGAGGTGCTGACCACGTTCAAGGACGCCCTGATGACCGCCTTCGCCACCGGCAACCAGTTTGTGGTGTTGCCGCTGATTGCACAGAACTGCAAAACGCTGCTGGCGAAACACCGGGTGCCGGAGCAGGAATCCTCAGCGGCCATCGACGTGATCGTGCCGGTATCGTTTAATTTCCCCTCCCTGGGCAAAATGCTGGTGCTGCTGTTCGTCCTGTTCGCAGCCTGGTTTACCGACACAGATGTCAGTGGCTGGCAGCGACTGAGCCTGGCGTTCAATGGCCTGTTCAGCCTGTTCGGCAGTATCAACATCGCGGTGCCCTACATGCTGGACAGCCTGCAGGTTCCCATCGATATGTTCCAGCTGTTCCTGGTGACGGGCGTCGTAGTCGGGCGGTTTGGTGCCATGCTGGCAGCACTGCACATTATCGTATTGAGCGTCATTGGCACCCTGGCCATTTGCGGGCAGCTTAAAATCACGCTGCGCTCAGTTACTCGCTATTTCCTGATCAGCAGTCTCAGTGTGTTCCTGCTGCTGGCCGGCTTACGTTTATACTTCCACCTGTTTGTACCGGCACCGCCCCCGCGCAGCGAGGTGATAGAGGGTATCGAGTTCCCGCCGTCACGAGTCGACACCCGCGTGCTGACCGCCGCAAGCACCTTTCCCGAGCCCGCCCCGGCGGTTGGACTACGACTGCAGCAGATTCTCGACCGCGGTGTTCTGCGGGTGGGCTACCGTCCACAGAACCTGCCCTGTACCTTCCTGACCAAGGATGAGCGGGTAGTGGGATTCGATGCGGATATGGCCCAGGGCCTGGCCCAGGATCTCGGCGTGAGCCTGGCCTTCTTGCCCTTTCATTTTGATCGCCTGCATGAGCAGCTGAGCAGCGGCCAGATCGACATCGCCATGTCCTGCATCGCCAGCTTGCCGGATCGATATCTGAGCGCTACCTATTCCCGCTCCTACCTGGATCTGAAGCTGGCCCTGGTGGTCCCCGATTACTGGCGGGAGAAGTTCAGTCGCGGCACCGACGCCCTGCTGGACGAGGAGCTGAAAATAGCACTAGTCGGCAGCCACTACTTTGCCAGTCTGCTCAAGCAGGAACTGCCCAACGTAGAGATCGTGGAAATTGAGAGTGCGGAACAATTTTTTTCCAGTGATGAACCTCCAGCGGATGCCCTGTTGCTATCAGCTGAGGAGGGCGCTGCCTATGCCTACCGCTACCCCGCATACACCACCGTACTGCCCGCGAAGCAACGCATCAAGATCCCGGCGGCCTACGCGCTTCCCCGCGGGGAGACCGAATGGGGCAAGTTCATCGACAACTGGATCGACCTGAAACAGAAAGATGGCACCGTGCAAGAAAACTACAGCTTCTGGATGGAGGGCGGCGCCACCAAGCCCGCCAGCCCGCGCTGGTCCATTATCCGCGATGTGCTCGGCTGGGTGGACTAGTGCCGGTCGATCTGGTCTATTATCACGCAAGCTCAAGCAGCAAGAAGGAATAGCAACCATGCAAAAAACTGACGACTACGTGGCCCGCTCGTTCGAAGTATTCATCCGCCTGGGGTTGATGCTGGGTCTGGTGGTCTGGTGCTTCCAGATTGTGCGGCCGTTTATCAGCCCGATCGTCTGGGGCATGATTATTGCGATTGCGCTGAATCCGATTTATACGTGGTTACTGCCAAAGTTCAAGGGCCACCGTGGTCTCACCGCCACCGTATTGACACTGGTGGTTCTCGGTACGCTGCTCACCCCCGCACTACAACTTTCCGGAGCGATGGTGGAGAATGCCCAGCAACTGGCTGCAAATGTCAAAGATGGCTCCCTGGATATTCCACCACCACCGGAAGCTGTCAAGGGCTGGCCCTTGATCGGCGAGCGGACGCACGAAGCCTGGGCGCTGGCCAACGAGAACCTCACAGAGGCTCTGGGCAAGTACGAGGATCAAATCAAAGCCGCGGGCCGTTGGCTTTTATCTACCGCAACCGGAGCCGGTCTCGGTGTCCTGATGTTCGCAGTCTCCATCGTTCTTTCCGGGATATTTCTCACCTATGCGGAAGGCGGCAATGAGTTCGCCCGCAAACTGGGACGCCGACTCGCGGGAGAGCGCGGTGAAAAATACGCTCAATTGGCAGGCGCGACCGTGCGTGGGGTGGCCCAGGGTGTGTTGGGCGTCGCCTTCATACAGGCCCTGCTGGCCGGGATCGGGTTTCTGGTCATGGGCATTCCGGCAGCCGCCTTGTGGACACTGCTGGTGCTGATTCTGGGCATTGTCCAGATCAGCCCCGGCCTGGTACTGATCCCCACCATCATCTACGTGTTCTCCACCGCCAGTACCGTGCCGGCGGTATTGTATATGGTCTACATGCTTGCGGTTGGGCTCAGTGACAACATTCTTAAACCGATACTGTTGAGTCGCGGGATACCGGTACCAATGGCAGTCATCTTTATTGGCGCCATTGGTGGTTTCATCATGTCGGGAATCGTCGGACTGTTTGTGGGTGCGGTGATCATGGTGCTGGGATATGACCTGTTTATTGCCTGGCTCAATGCTGATGAGGATGAGACCTCGGATACGGATGAGGAGACCCAGGGTGTCTGAGGAACAGGAAGCATACAACGCCTGACGCTTGCGGTCACCGGGGTATTTGCATTGGCACTGTTGTTCGGGCGCCAGCTGTTTTCCAGGAAACCCACCGCGCCGCTGTACGGCTCCGCCTTCAGCACCGTATTGATTCTCATCGGTACCGGCAGCGGTGCCTTCGGCGAAGAAGCGGACAGCAAGTTCCTGATCAGGATCACACAGATCGTTCTGGCGGTGTGCTCTCTGGTTGCGGCCCTGTCACTGCTGCAGCATCTCAGGATTCGGGAAAGCTGGATGAATGCGTGACGCCGGCTTAAAACTCAACTCGAATGCCTGAGCCGCTGGTTGCCTGGAGGCTCCGGCAAGCAGGATCAAGTCGGTTAAGCTCCTTGAGGGCCTCCATCGGCAGGCTCAACTCCTGGTTCCAGAAGTCATCAAAACTGTCTCCGACCTCACCTATCAATCCGCCAAAACTGAGAATTTCAAAGTCCCAGAAATCCACCGCCGGGTTCATCTCGAAGTACTCGCCGGCGATATTTCTCCCTCCCACTACCGTGATATGGCCATCAACGGTGAAGGACTTGTTGTGCATGCGGCGATTGGCGCGCTTGAAATCGGCCAGGTAGTTCAGGGTGAATAAGCCCTGCCAGGACAGGGGGTTGAACAGACGGACCTGGACGTTCTCATGGGCATTCAACAGAGCCAGGCCGTACCAGACTAAAAGTTCTCCACATGGGTTCGCAGATCCAGTTCATGGGACCAGGCATTGCGCGGCTGCTGGTAGAGGTACATAAAGGCATCGGCAATGCCCTGCAGGCCGATCAGGCCTTCCTCGCCCAATTCCTGATACCACTCGGGTACACCCTGCTCAATTTTTTCCCCGTAGATGCCACCATCGATAACCACATGACCCACATGGATGCCTTTAGGCTGAAATTCGCGAGCCAGGCTCTGCGCCATATTGCGCAGCCCGCCCTTAGCCGCTGCGAAGGCAGAAAACCATGGCTTACCGCGCAGGGAGGCACTGGCGCCGGTAAACAACAGGCATCCCGCCGCCCTGGGCACCATGGCTTTCAGCGTTTCCCGGGCGAACAGGAATCCGCCGAAACACCCAACCCGCCAACACTGTTCAAAATAACTGGCTTCCATCTCCAGAAAATCCCCGGGCATGTTGTTGCCGGCGTTGTAAATGGCGAGGTCGATGGGGGCTATGGCCTCAGCCTGGGCAACAAGCGCTACCACCGCGGATTCATCGCGGGTATCGCAAACCACCGCGGTTCCCGCACCGCCATCTCGCTCAATAGCGGCCACAACCGCATCCAGCTTCTCCCGCGTACGCCCGGCCACCACCACATGCAAGTCCCGCTGTGCCGCCCCGATACACAAGTATCCCCCCAGCCCCCGCTCGGGCCCAACTCCAATAATCACCGCCGTCTTCATCCACCACCCCCCAAAAAGTTATCCACAATTAGAGCAGTGGCCCCGGCCCCTTTGGGGTTTTGTGGATAAAAGTTATGTGTGTTTACATAGTAGTTGCAGCTTGAGAGACTTGCTCGCGGTTTGAAATCTAATACTAAGGGGAGTCAGGGGATGCCGGCGTTTTACAAGGTTCTGGGGTACAAGTTTGTGTTGGCGGTTACCCGCCGGGCCGTCAGCAAGCCGCAACCGCGGCCGGTGGTCTATGTGGGTAATGATTCCTCCCGGCAATTGTGCCGGAGCATCGCCCACTTCGGGCTGAAGAATATTCTGGTGGTGACCGACAAACCGCTGGTGGCACTGGGACTCGTTGATATTGCGGTGCAGGCACTGGCGGAGCACGGCGTTGCTACCCACATCTACGATGGGATTCTGCCCGACCCGACTCTCAGCGTTGTCGAAGCGGGCCTTGCGGCGCTGAAGCAGCAGCACTGCGATGGCGTACTGGCCTTCGGTGGCGGGTCCTCCATGGACAGCGCTAAAGTGATCGCCCTGGCGGCGGCGAATGATATGAGCATTGTCGACTGTATCGGCTTTAATAAAGCCAAAAAACCCACCTTACCCCTGTTCGTGATACCGACTACCGCCGGCACCGGTTCAGAGGTTACCCTCGCTGCGATTCTGTCAGATGATGAGACCCACGCAAAAATGCCGGTGGTGGATTTCAAACTGATTCCCTCCGCTGCGGCGCTGGACCCTGTCATCATGAAGGGTCTGCCCCCGCATATCACCGCGGCCACCGGTATGGATGCACTGACCCACGCAATTGAGTCCTATATCGGCCAGTGGAGCACCGAGGAAACCTCGCAGTACGGGCGTGCGGCCACCAAACTCATCTTCGACAACCTGCAAACCGCCTATGAGAACGGCGACGACCTGGCTGCCCGGGAAGCCATGGCCCTGGGTTCGTATTATGCGGGGCTGGCCTTTACCCAGGCCATGGTCGGCTACGTACATGCGGTATCGCACCAGTTGGGCGCCCATTACAACGTGCCCCACGGTCTCGGCAATGCCATGGTGCTGCCCCACATGCTCGAACTATTGAAGGGGGCGGCCGCTGGCAAACTCGCGGAACTGGCGGTTTATTCCGGAATCGGCACGGAATCAGAGCCAGAATCTGCCCTGGCCCAGAAGTTGATCGACCGGGTCTGGGAGCTGAACGCCGCCATCGGCATTCCCAAAACCACAGATGTGATCCAGGAACAGGACATCGATGCGATTGTCGAGGCCGCCCTGAAGGAGGGCAACGGCTATCCGGTGCCGCGCTTTATCGAAAAGAGCGAGTGCGAGGCCCTGGTGCGGGGATTGCGCAGCGTCTGAGCCTTTCCATGAGTACTGAACGCCTGCAGGAGATCCAGAGTCAACTTAAACAGCGCGATCTGCGCGTTGCCAAATAGACCAGGCTCGCCTAGACTTTTTCTCATGCCCTGACGAATTCCCACTATGCCCGAGCCCGACAAGCACTACATACTGGTCCTGAAACAGGATTGCCCCACCTGCGCGTTGATCGAACCGGTAATCGCCGAACTGGAAGCGGCCGGGCGAACCCTGCAAGTGTGGTGTCAGGACGACCCCGATTTTCCCACCTGCGTTGAATCTGTGGGCGATGATCGCAGCCTTGAGCAATCCTGGCGCTTGAATATTGAGACCGTACCCACGGTCATCCGCATGCGGGGCGCTACAGAAGTGGAACGCACCGTGGGCTGGGACCGCTCCGAGTGGTTGCGCATTTTTGAATTGGAGCAGCTAGGCAATGGTTTGCCGGATTTCCGCCCCGGTTGTGGCTCCAAAAGTGTGGAGCCCGGAATGGTGGAAAAACTTGCCCTCCGCTTTGGCGATATCACACTCAGCGCCCGCAGGATCGAAATCGCCGAGCTTGAAGATCCCATGGAAACCTGTTTCGAACGTGGCTGGAGCGATGGTCTGCCGCTGGTACCCCCCACCGAATTGAGGGTGGTGCGCATGCTGGCAGGCACCAACCGGGCTCCCGATGAGGTACTGGGACTGGTACCCCCCGATCTGCAAGCTTGCAGCGTGGAAAAAGCGGCCATCAACGCGGTGATGGCCGGCTGTAAACCAGAGTACCTGCCGGTGGTGCTGGCCGCACTGGAAGCGGCACTGGTGGACGAATTTTGCATGCACGGCCTGCTCGCCACCACCTGGTTTTCCGGCCCCATGATTGTCGTCAACGGTCCAATCGCCAACGCCATTGGTATGAACAGCGGGGGCAATGCCCTGGGCCAGGGCAACCGCGCCAATGCCACCATCGGCCGGGCACTGCAGCTGATCATTCGCAACGTGGGGGGCGGCAAGCCCGGCGGCGTCGATCGCGCCACCCTGGGCAACCCCGGAAAATACACGTTCTGTTTCGCCGAAGACGAAGAAAACTCCTGCTGGGAATCGCTGGCGGAGGAAAAGGGTTTTGCCGCCGACAACTCGACGGTCACCCTGTTCGCCGCGGATGGGGTACAGGGCATGGCCGACCAGAAATCCCGGGAACCGGATTCCCTGTGCCGCAGCTTCGCAGCCAGCCTGCTGACTGTGGGCCATCGCAAGTTCGCCATGCTGGGCGATGCCTTTGTCATTATTTCACCTGAGCACCAACGGGTGTTCAGCGATGCACACTGGAGCAAACAGCAGGTCAAGGATCGGATCAGTGAACTGACCCTGCGCTCCGGTGCGGAGCTCATCAACGAGGTCGACGGTATCGCCGAAGGCATGCCCGAATTCGTCAGGGAAATGGAGCTGCCAAAATTCAAACCCGGTGGGCTCAATCTCGTACACGCCGGCGGCAGCGGCGGCCTTTTCTCCGCCATCATCGGCGGCTGGCTGGCCAGCGGCGAGATGGGGAGTTCACCCGTAACAAGGGAGATCACGCTATGAATGAGGTGTTTCTGGATCCAACCGCCGAGCTGAATCCGGAGGGACGCGCGGTTTTACCGCGCCTTACCTCGCTGGAGGGCAAGACCGTCGGTTTGCTGGATATCAACAAGCCACGCGGAGATGTGTTGCTAGACCGGTTGGAGCAGTTGTTTACCGAGCGCGGTGTCAGCGTAAACCGCTACAGCAAGCCCACCATGACCCGGGTTGCTCCACTGGAGGTAAAGCAGAAGATCGCCAGTGAGTGCGATGCGGTAATCGAAGCACTCGCTGACTGAGGTTCCTGCACGTCGTGCAGTCTGCATGACATCATGGATCTCGAGGGTCGTGGTATTCCCAGCGGCTACATCCTCACGGAAGAATTTCGTGAGGCCGACCAGGCCCAGGCCAAATCCCTGGGCTACGACGCCATGAAAGTGTTCGTAGAACATCCCATACAGGATCGCAATGACGCCGAAATGGAGGTGATTGCGGAACAGGCATTTGCCGAGGTAGTGGCCATGATCTGCAGCTCTGATCAGGGCTGAAGGCTCTAATCAGGGCTGAAGGCTCTAATCAGGGCTGAAGGCACAGCTCGGGGCTGAGCCATGGCTGTTCCAACCAGGTCTATCCGGGCTGAGGGCCGCTGCTCCATCGGCCGCTCAGGACTGCAGTTCCAGGCCCAGAATTTGTTCCAGTTCGACGATGGCCTGGAGGGGCTCGACCACCTTGATGGTGGTCATGCCCAGTGCCCTGGCGGACTTGAGGTTCTGCCCGATATCGTCGAGAAATATTGCTGCGCCGGGCTCAATCTCCAGTCGCTCACAGACGATCTGGTAAATGCGCGGATCAGGTTTACGCACTCCCTCCACCGCTGATTCAACAAATGCATCAAACAGCGACTGCAAGCTGTGGGCTACCCCCGGGTCTTTGGCATCCACCCAGTTGTTGGTCAGGGCCGCCAACTTGTAGCCGGCGTCACGCAGCAAGCCAATAGCTGCCACCATGTTGTCATTGACGCCAGCCGTCGCCGCCACATCGGCAAAGATCTGCTGTGAACACAAGCCCGGCGCTCCCGCCGTGGCCAACTCCGCATCGAACAGGGCGAAAAACTCTGCATCCATCGCAATCTCGCCACGCTCCAGACGGCCCCAGGCACTTTCAGAACCATTGGCGACGATCATCCGATTGATAAAGTTGTGTTCCAGGCCCTGCTCCCGCTCATGGGCCGCAAACGTCTGCATGGGTGAGGCGATAACCACGCCCCCCAGGTCAAAGATGACCGCGGTAATAGTCAATGCACCGGTTCCTTTTCCAATCTCGAAAAAACGACCAGCATAATTCATTGTGAGTGTTAGTGTATTGTATGGAACGCGCCCACACCAGAGAGGAAAACCTGCATGAAAATCGCATCGCCCGAAGAACAGATCGGCCCCTGCGCCGGTTTCACGGTACTGGATTTTTCCAGCATGGTCTCCGGTCCACTCTGTGGTCAAAACCTGGGCGACCTGGGCGCAGACGTGATCAAGATCGAAAGCCTGAGCGGAGATACCGCGCGGTGGCTGGGCCCACCGGAACGGGCCGGCCTGAATGGCTTTTTTACCCAGCATAACCGCAATAAGCGGGCCATCGCTCTGGACCTCAAGTCCGAGCAAGGGCGGGAGATCGCGCAAGAACTGGCGCGCAGGGCCGATGTGGTCATCGAGAATTTCCGGCCCGGCGTGGCCGATCGACTGGGCATCGGTTACGAGCAGCTGAAACAGGACAACCCGGGGCTAGTGTACGTTTCCATCTCCGGTTTTGGGCCCGACGGACCCTACGCCAACCAACCGGTTTATGACCTGATGATCCAGGGCATGTCCGGCATGATGCCCATCCAGGGCGGCGATGGCCCACCGCAGATGTTCAAGAGCGTGATCGCCGACAAGAATGCGGCCATCACTGCAGCCTCATGCACCCTGGCGGCACTACTGGCCAGGGAGCGCGACTCGGGTCAGGGTCGGGGCCTGGGTCAGCATGTGCAGGTACCTATGCTCAACGCCTACGCCCAATTGACCATGCCCGACAATATGACCACCGAGTCGTTTCAGCCCAAACCCGAGTTTGAGGGTACTATCCCGGATATGTTCCGAGTCTGGGAATGCAGCGACGGCCATCTGGTCGGCATGGTGATACTGGACAAGCAGTATCAGGGCCTGTGTGATTGCCTGGGCCGGGAGGACCTGGCGCAGGATGAACGGTTTGTCGAAATGGGCGCGCGCATGCAGAACAACCATGCCCTGAACGAAATTCTCGCCGAGGAATTCCGCAAATGGGCCTGTCAGGAACTGTTGCAGAAACTGCGCGAGCACCAGGTGCCCTTTGCGCCGGTTTACGACGTACAGGATTTCATGGCTGACCCACAGGTTGCCCACAATCGCACGGTGTTCGACGCGGAAGACCCGCAAGGGGGCACCACCCGCTATATCCGTCACCCGGGAGTTTATGAGAAAACCCCGGCCACACTGCGCCGGCACCCGCCCAGGCATGGTGAGCACACGGATGAGATCTTACTGGAAGCGGGCTTTAGCGCCGAACAGGTGGCAGGCTGGCGCGAGGCAGGGGTCATCGCTTGAACGAACGTAGGGACATAGCAACCAGCGCGGATATTGCACAGATCCGGCTGTTGGCGGACAATGGCGCCCCGTTTGACGAACCCATTCTCCACCATGAAGCCAAGCACCGACGATGTCCGCATTACCAAATCCCAGCCGCTGATCACCCCCGCGGTGCTGGCCGAGGAACTGCCCCTGCCCGCCGGCGCGGCACAATATATACAGCAATCCCGCAAAACCATTGAAGATATTCTGGCTGGCAGGGACCCACGGATGCTGGCAATCGTCGGACCCTGTTCGGTGCACGACCCGGCAGCCCTGCTGGAGTTTGCCCAGTTGTTCAAGTCTGGCACCGAACAGCTGACAGACGCGATTTATCCCGTACTACGCGTCTACTTTGAAAAACCACGCACCGTGGTGGGCTGGAAGGGTTTGATCAACGATCCGGACCTGGACGGCAGTTTCCATATCAACAAGGGCTTACACCTTGCGCGTCGGGTGCTGCTGGATGTGGTAGAAGCCGGCCTGCCCGCCGCCAGTGAATTTCTCGATACCACCTTTGGCCAGTACTACGCCGAGCTGATCAGTTTTGGCGCCATTGGTGCCCGCACCGTGGAAAGTCAGGTCCATCGGGAACTGGCCTCCGGCTTATCCATGCCAGTCGGGTTCAAAAATGGCACCAACGGCGCCATCGCTGTGGCCATAGACGCAATCCGTTGCGCCCAACACCCACACTGGTTTCCCTCCCTCACCAAGGAGGGCACTCCGGCGATATTGCGCTCAACCGGCAACAGCCACGGCTACCTGATCTTGCGCGGCGGCTCGGACAGTGGGCCCAACTATGGCGCCGCCCATATCCGCCAGGCAGTCGACATGCTGGCCGCTTACGATCTTAGCCGTTCGGTGATCGTCGACTGCAGCCATGGCAACAGTGGCAAAGACCCCGAAAAACAGGCGGAAGTGATCGCCAACCTGTGCCAACAGATAAGGGGCGGAGAGCGCGCAATTCGGGGGGTCATGCTGGAATCCCACCTGGTGGCGGGCAGCCAGAAAGTCGTGGACGGGGTGGCTGCAACCTACGGGCAGAGTATTACCGACGCCTGCCTGTCACTGCAATCCACCCTGCCCCTGCTGGAACAGCTCGCAAAGGTAGTGGGCCGGCGCTGAAAAGCCGGCCGACCGGCCTGATTACCAAGCATAGCCCAAGCGGAAATTGTAGGTTTCATCCAGCTCATCAACTTCCTTTGCCACACCGCCGTCGTACTCGTACTTGAACTCAACCCCGGCCTCAACGCCACCGTAAACCTTGAACTTGATGCCGATGGTGGTATTGAGAATCAGGGCATCCGTCTCCTCGAAATTGAGGATACCGTCATGGTCGATGTAGAAATTGCTGGAGCCGCCAAAATAGTTGCTGGTAAGGTGCAGCGCCCAGTTGGAGCCGGGGTAACTATTGTTCTCCCCCACGTCGAACCGCTCATCGACGTACACCAGGCCCACCTCACCCGAAAGCGTTAGGAAATTGCCTTCAAAAAACTGGCGGCCGATATAGGGGCCGACATAGGTACGCAAGTCCAGGTCGGCGAACTCATCGCCCTCGAAGGCCACCAGCGCGCCGATGTATTTGTCGGGATTTTCTGTACTGAATCTGTCGTACTTGTTGCGCCAGCGCCATTTGTTCTTGTTCTTCTCGCCGTTGGCCTCATCCAGTTCATAGTTGGCACGGATAGTGTAACGATCTTTCAGGCTGCGCCAGATGGATTTCCCCGACACATCCAACTCCTTGGTGTCGGTGTTGCCGCGTTCTACCAGCATCGCCGTGCTGATGTCGCCGAACCACTTGTAGCCGCGACCCAATTCCCAGGGTTCGGGGTTGAGACTTTTCATGTCCTTGGCTTTAAACAACACCGCTCCCATGTTCTCGCTCATCATGATCATCGCTTTATCCCGGGCGGCGATGCGCTGGTTTTCAATGATCTGGCCGTCATTCATCATCACCGTGACTTCCTTGTCCGTGAACATGGTATCCACGTCTTCGACATCGATGCTGATGGTTCCGGCGAACTCGGTATCGAACTTGATTTTGCCCTCGGAGGCACTCACCACGGTGCCTATCAGGCGCGAACCGTTTTTCATGATCATTTCGTCCGCGGTCACGGCTGCCGGCAACAGACCGGTAACGCTCAATGCAATAGCCAGGAGTGTCGTGCGCATGGTATTTTTCCTTGCTTCTAAAGATTAACCGGCCGCATTATAGTTTGCTCGCAATATCGAGACGAGCCCATGAGTATAAAAACCGAGAGCCGTAACGCCCTACAGGAACTGATCTCCCTGTTACAGGAAATAGACCAGCGCTGGGCCGGTGAAGAGTGGAACCTGCACAGTGCCGAGGACGTCGTTGGCGCCCACCGCGCCCTGATGCACTTGCTCGACGGGGGGATCGGGACCATGTTTGAGAGTGATCCCGCCTCCCCGGTAATGCGCCGCATCGTCACCCCGACCCGCAAGTTTACCGGCGACAATTCTGACGCCATCTACTTTGACGCCCCGGTCAGCGCCGACTATCAGTACCTGGTACGCGGCAATATGCATGGCGCGGTGTACGTATCCATCACCCTTGAGGAGGGCACCGAGCTCGGCGCACTGGGCAACAAGACAGCGGGTATTCTCAACGACAGTCAGTTCGATTGTGATGCCGAAGGCAATTTCGCTATTTATCTTGGCGGCCCCCGGCGAGACAACAACTGGCTGGCTCTCACACCCGGCACCTCACGCATTACCACCCGTCATTATTTCGAGGAAGTGGTCAGCGCTTCCGCCGATCCAACGAAAGTGCCCTGCTTCAGTATAGACGTATTAAATCGCGAAACTGCGCCCGCGGTACCCGACGATCAGGCGGTGGCCGCCGGCATCCGCCGGGTGGCGGAATTTGTGCGCAGCCGCACTCTCGGTATGCCGCCCATGGCGAAGACCGCAGACAAGGTGCCGTTCCTGTCCATCGTACCCAACGAGTTTCCAGCGCCAGTGCCACCGGGGGATATGGGTCTGGCCGCCATCGACGCGGCCTACTCCATGGCACCGTATTTCCTCGGCCCGGATGAAGCGCTGCTCATCACCGGGCGCTGGCCCGACTGCCGTATGGCCAATATTTGCCTGTGGACACGCTTCCAGCAAACTTACGATTACAGCAACCGCCAGGTTTCCCTCAACCGCGCGCAAACACAGTTAGAGCCCGATGGCAGCTTCCGCATGGTGCTGGCCCACAGTGACCCCGGTTGTCCCAACTGGTTGGATACTGAAGGACGTGCGCTAGGGATCGTATTCTGGCGCTTTTTCTTGCCGGAAAGCGAGATTGAGACGCCCAGGGCCCAGGTTGTAAAATTCGAGGACATCAACAACTGAGTATTGACCCGGTCAGGGGCGAAGATTATTCGCTGGAGAGCGGTTGCCAGCACCGCGAATAAATTCCCCCAACAGGTGAAACTCCGCCCGACGCGGCGTCTTGCGCCGCCACATCAGGCCAATTGAACGCGCCACATTGTGCTCACGAAACTGCCGGGTAATTACTTCGGTGCCACTGAGAATTTTCGCATCCAGCGCCATTTTCGGCAGCAAAGTCACGCCGATGCCGTTGGCCACCATTTGCACAATGGTATTCAGACTGGTGGCCTGGTAGGCAATACTCAGCTCAGAGTCAGACAGCTTGCAGGCTTCCAGCGCGTGATCGCGCAAGCAATGACCGTCCTCCAGCAGCAGCAAATCCTGCTGCCTCAAATCCGCCGTACACACTCGCCTAGCACTGGCCAGGGCATGGTCCCGGGGGCAGGCGAACAGAAATTCGTCATCGTACAGATGCATGGTTTCCACGTTGTCGGCGGGATAAGGCAGGGCCAGCAACAGCACATCCAACTCCCCCTGTTGCAATGCTGCCACCAGGTTGGCGCTGAGCTCCTCGCGGATAAACAGCTGGAAATCGGGGTATTTTCGGCGCAAACGCTTTAACAGGTGCGGCAGGGTGTAAGGGGCAATGGTGGGAATAACCCCGAAGCGCATTTTCCCGGTGAACGGCTCTGCGGAGGCTTCACATACCGCAACCAGATCGTCCACCTCCATCAGTATATTGCGTCCCCGTTGCACCACATCCTGGCCCAGGGCAGTGAGAATAAGCTGCCGGTTATTGCGCTCCACCAGCGCGGATCCCAGGGTATCTTCCAACTCCAGCACCGCCGCACTCAGGGTAGATTGGGAGACATGACAGGCCCTGGCGGCATTGCCAAAGTGCGCGTGTTCGGCCAGGGCCGTCAGGTATTTCAACTGCTTGAGGGTGGGCTGCCTGGCCATCGGAAAAATCGATCTACTTTTTATGAATTTTTCATTATACAGATTCTAGTTTAAGTACTACGCCTAGCACAAGCCTTACAATCGCAGGGCTGTAGTCGCATCCCCCCGGGGAGCATCTGCTAATCACATGTGAGAAACGTAAACAGGAGACACACAATGTCTTTGAAAGGTAGTCAAACCGAAGAGAACCTGAAGGCAGCGTTCGCCGGGGAGTCCCAGGCCAATCGCCGCTATCTGTACTTTGCCGCCAAGGCCGATGTCGAGGGCTACAACGACGTCTCCGCCGTGTTCCGTTCCACCGCAGAAGGTGAAACCGGCCACGCCCACGGCCACCTTGAGTACCTGGAGGAAATCGGCGATCCCGCCACCGGCCTGCCCATCGGCGGTACTTCAGATAATCTGAAGGCAGCTATCGCCGGCGAAACCTATGAGTACACCGACATGTACCCGGGCATGGCCAAGACCGCTCGCGAGGAGAGTTTTGACGAGATCGCCGACTGGATGGAAACCCTGGCCAAGGCTGAGCGCAGCCACGCCAATCGCTTCCAGAAAGCTTTGGATACTCTGGACGACTAAGTCCCCCGGATGGGCGCCGCGCGCCCATCCGTTTTCCAAACACTTTCCCAGCCCTTCCCAATCACATTACAAAAACGGCGAGAACAAGACCATGGCAGTCAGAGAAGGCGGTCTGGAAGCACCCACACGTCACCCGGTTGAGTGGAAAACCGAGAAATTCTGGGACCGGGATGATCTGGATAGCGAGTTGGCGCGAGTCTACGATATCTGCCACGGATGTCGCCGCTGCGTCAGCCTGTGCGAGGCCTTTCCCACCCTGTTCGACCTGGTGGATGAATCCGACACCCTGGAGGTCGACGGCGTCGACAAAGCCGATTACATCAAGGTGGTAGACCAGTGCTACCTCTGCGACCTGTGCTACATGACCAAATGTCCCTACATACCGCCGCACGAATGGAACGTGGATTTTCCGCACCTGATGCTGCGGGCCAAGGCGGTGAAATACAAGGAAGAAGGCGCCAGCCTGCGCGACAAGCTGCTGACCAGCACCGATGCAGTATTTTCAGCAGCCAGCATCCCGCTGGTAGATGTCACCGTAAATGCTTGTAACGAGAACCAGACCTTTCGCAAGGCCTTGGAGGCGACCCTGGGTGTGCACCACTCAGCACCCCTACCGGAGTTTCACAGCAAAACCCTGCGCAAGCGCGTGCAACCCATGATCAAAGACATTGCGGTAAAAGCGGTGGGCACCACCACCGGCAAGGTCGCCCTGTACGCCACTTGCTACGGGAACTACAACAGCCCCCACCTGGGCGAGGACTTCGTCCAGGTATACCAGCACAACAATATCCACATCGACCTCGTGCCCAGGGAGAAATGCTGCGGCATGCCCAAACTGGAACTGGGCGACCTGGACACAGTGGAGAAGCTCAAGAACGAGAACATACCGGTGCTGGCGGCACTGGTGGACCAGGGCTACGACCTGATCGCCCCCATCCCCTCCTGTGTGTTGATGTACAAGCAGGAACTGCCCTTGTTGTTTCCCGATGACGCCGCTGTACAAAAGGTGAGAGGCGCCTTCTACGACCCCTTCGAGTACCTGTGGTTGCGGCACAAGAAAGGCGAGTTGAATACCGAGTTTCCAAAACCACTGGGGGACATTGCCTACCAGGTCGCCTGTCATCTGCGGGTGCAGAACATCGGCTACAAGACCCGGGATATTCTCAATCTGGTGCCGGGAACCGAGGTCACCGCCCAGGAACGCTGCTCTGGACATGACGGCACCTACGCTGTGAAGAAGGAAACCCATGAGAAATCAGTAAAAATTGCCCGCCGGGTGGTGCGCAAGGTGGACCAGCAGGAGCCCGATCATTTCACCAGCGACTGCCCCATGGCAGCCACCCATATCGCCAATCTGTCTGAAAAAGTTGAAAAAGCCGAGCACCCCATGACGCTGCTGCGCATGGCCTACGGCTTGTAAAAGGAGCACGCCTGAACCATCTCTCCCGCGCCGACCTGTGGTCACTGGAAGAATACGCCGAGCAGCGGCCCGTTTTCCGGGCCCGGGTCATGGCACACAAAAAATCCCGGCAGTTGCCGCTGGGAGATAACGCCCGTCTCTACTTCGAAGACGAACTGACCATCAAGTACCAGATTCAGGAAATGCTGCGCATCGAAAAAGTGTTTGAAGCCGCCGGCATCAACGAGGAACTTGAAGTCTATAATCCGCTTATCCCCGACGGCCATAACTGGAAGGCTACCTTCATGCTGGAGTTCGACGATCCCAGCGAGCGCGCCCAACGGCTGGGGGAGATGATCGGTATCGAGGACAAGGTGTGGCTGCAAGTGAACGGCTGCGAACCGGTGTACGCCATTGCCGATGAAGACCTGGAACGGTCCAACGCGGAGAAGACCTCCTCCGTACATTTTCTGCGCTTTGAACTCTCACCCGGCATGATTACCGCCGCCAAAGCGGGCGAGCCGATCCTGACTGGCATCGAACACCCTGCCTATCAGGTAGACGGCTTCGAGATAGCGGTGGAGATTCGCGATTCCCTGAGCGGAGACCTGGAGACAGTGGCTATCAACTAGTGCCTTGAGCGCCTGTGCCAAAACGAGTGTTTCAACCCTGAAGCAAGTCCGGATAGCGGGTCTCCAGCGCCCGGCGAATGCCGTCCTTCCAGCTCACCTTACAGGGCCCTGCCATTTCCTTGCGCCGGGTATTGTCCAGCACGGTCATCTGCCAGGTGGCCAACTCTCGGACTTCCACCGTCATGCTGAGGTCGGTCAGGGATTCGATAGTGGCAATCATCTCCTCCACGGTGACCACTTCATCCCCACCGAGATTGACGATGGCCGCGGGTACCGCCGCATGCTCCAGCAGGCCCTGTACCTGTTCCACAATGTCGTCTTCGTGAATCGGGGAACAGTAGCTGTCACCGTTTTCAGCCCGATAATAGGGAATACCACGCTTCATGAATTCCACTAGCGCCAGCGGCGCACCGCCGTGGCCGCGGGTGCCATAGGCCACGTCCAGCCGGGCAATAATGGTAGGCAGTTTCAGGGCGCGGGCCTGGAACCGAACCACTGCCTCAGTTGACTGCTTGCTCATGGCGTAGTGCGGCGAGTAAGAAGCGTAACCACCCAGCTGATCGGTCTCGCTGACCACCGTGCTGGGATCTTCGGTCAAGCCATACACCGAGGATGAAGACATATGGAAAAAGCCCTTCACTCCCCGGTAGCGCTGCATCAGGAAGCCGGTACCCTCGGCATTCTGGCGCATGCCATCCTCGGGCGTTTTCGGGTCGGTATTGCAGCCGCAGTGAATCACATAGTCCACATTCGGCAGCTGTGACAAGTCCTCCTCGCCGATGGAAAAGAAAACCGTGTTGATACCCTGGGCCTCCAGCTCCGCCTTGGCCTCGGGGTCGGAAAAGCGCGCCGCCGCCCACACTTCATTGTTGGCATTGAGCTGCTCGGCGATGGGCCGGGCCACCTGACCAGTGGCGCCGGTAACGAGAACTTTCTGGTCTTTAAGCATGTGACACTCGTCCCTTACAGGTCGCTGAATTTGACGACTTTGGCGGCTATGGGTGGATGTTCCGAAGCACCTATCCAGCGCCAGCACATGGTGCCGAGATTGTGGCCCGCGGTTTCTACCCAGTTGGCGTGCGCAGGCCGCTGGTGCGCAACAATGATTTTCACACTGCCATCGCTCTCGTATTGCGCCGTGTGCTTGTTAAAGTGGATATTGTGGTGGCGGTAGTCGAGGCTTTCCATCCACCAGTTTTGCAGGACAAAATTCCAGGTCTGGCACTCTGGGATCTGTTTAGCCTCCACTACCAGGGCCTCATCGTCCGCCAGCTGCCAGATACTGTGGAAGTAGTAAATATTGGGGTCACCCCCAATCGCCTGGCAAAAACCCTGGTCGGCCGCGGCCACCTCGTTGATGGTGGGGAGGAAGCCCTCAATCCAGCCCTCGAACAAGCCGGTGGTGTTCTTTACAAACTCTACCGAGCGGCGCAGCGCGGCATCTACCTTTTCCGCAGACAGGGGCTGAGGGCGTTCCTCCTCGGCGCCTATACGCTCAATGGTCAATTCGGCACGCTGTTCCCGTTTGCGGTCCTGGAATGTCTGGCGCACATTCAGGGAATTGGTTTCCGGACCCATGGGCAGCCAGTTACCGGGGTGTTCCTTCTGACTGACGATGATCTCCAGGGCGCCGTCGGCGGTGATCTCCATATCCCGGGCATCAATGAAGCCATCGGTTTTCATACCGCCGCCGCTACTGTACTTGTTGATGACGGAGCCAATACCCAGGTAGTCCACGCTGCCGCGAGTGCCGCTGATGCGGTAATCGTAGCGCGGGTCCACCGGCGTGTTCTGGTAATAGTTATCCGGGTTATCGGCGCCCATCTTGATGGTCTCGTGCACCGGGCAACGCAGGGCCGGAAACGCCGGGTCGCTAAATTCCAGAAAGCTCTCCAGACCGGCCCGCAACATCCGCGCCAGATAGCGATAGCCCTGGGCCCTGTCGAAAGGATTCTGGGGGGCCTGCTCCCGGTCCAGCAGTTCACCCGCTTGCTTGAGACTGTCGCAAAAATCAGCCCAGGTACTGCCATCCATGACCCGTTGTTCCGCTTCGCTGTAGTTCTCGCTCATGCGATCACCTCTTACCCTGATTGAGTGTGCGTGTAAGTGAAGTGTAGACACTTTCAGGCGTAGTCGTGCTCCCGGAACCACTGCACGGAATCCCGCACCGCAGTTTCAATGGGTGTTTGCGGCAAACCCAGTTCGCTGACAGCCTTGGTGGGGTCCACATAACAGTGCTGCAAGGCAAACAGCGTATTTTTGTAGGTGGTCAGCGGCGCCTTGCCGGTCAGCTTGGACCAGAACTCCATCAACTTCGCGACCCGCAACATGGTCTTGTGACCCACCTCCCGACTCGCCACTTTGGCATCCCCGGCAACACCACCCACCAGTGACAGAAACTCCTTGTGGGTCATGTTCCCATCTTTGTTGGCGAGCAGGTAGGACTCCCCGATTCTGCCCTTCTCCATCGCCAGCACATGGCCAGCCGCCACATCGCGCACGTCCACAGCGCACACACCGCCGTCCCAGTAGTTTCGCATCTTGCCCTGCAACACCGCCACAATCAGGGAACCGGTTGGCGTGGGGGCGCGATCACCGGGGCCAAAGGGCAGGCCCGGCAACACCATGGTCACCGGCAGGCCTTCGCTGACCAGACCCTTGACCATCTGGTGGCTGATGAACTTGGACAGGATGTATTCGCTGGCAAAGGGCCAGCTGTCGAAGGCGGTCTTCTCGTTGGCCAACTGGCCGCGTTCGGCCACCCCGATCGCGGCGATGCTGCTGGTGAACACCACCTTTTCGACACCCGCGTCCATGGCCGCGCGCAGCATCGCTTCTGCGCCCTGCACATTGATTTTGTAGTGCAGGTCAGGATCCCGGGTCCAGACCGCGAACAGTGCCGCCAGATGGTACAACTGCTCGATACCCTCGACGGCTTTGCGGAGGGAGGCCGGATCCAGCAGGTTTCCCTCCACAAACTCAACCTCCATTCCGTCAAGGGGGGAGCGATCCTCTCCCGGCATGACCATCACCCGTACCTCATCGCCTTTTTCCAGGCACAGGCGGGTCACATGGTTGCCAATAAAACCGGTGGCACCGGTAATGAGTACTTTGCTCATGGCGAGTCCTCTATACTTCTTTCACTGTTTTATTCTTCTTCCACTGGGAACATAAATCTTATCGACAGGGGCGAGCACGCGGGATGGCTGAATGGGTCATAGTTAGCGGACATATGGGTTCACCCCAGGGCAGTGCGGACCCGACTCTCAAAACCAAACCGGCGCAGGGGAGCCACCGTGGCACTTAAATCGACCATCTTCAAAGCCGAGCTGAACGTGGCCGATATGGACCGCGATGTCTACGCGGACTTCAGCCTCACCATCGCGCGCCATCCCTCGGAGACAGACGAACGTATGATGTTACGGGTACTTGCCTTCGCCCTGAACGCCAGCGAGAGGCTGGAATTTGGTCGCGGCATCAGCACCGAGAACGAACCCGATCTGTGGCGCAAAAGCCTCAGCGGGGAGATAGAGCTGTGGATAGAACTAGGCACGCCGGTCGAGAGCCGGCTGCGCAAAGCCTGCGGGCGTTCCGCTAGCGTTATCCTGTACAGCTATGGCGGCAGGTCGGTGCCGATCTGGTGGGAGAAAATCAATCGAGACCTGCAGCGTTTTGACAACTTGCAGATATTTCGCATCGACGACGAGTCCATCCGCCAACTGGCGGAAATGGCCGCGGCCAATATGCAGCTGCAGTGCACCATCCAGGACGGTGAGGCGATGCTCACCGCCAGCCTTGGAGCCAACCATGTAGGGAGTGCCAACAGTTTGCAGATTGCGCCAGAAAGACTACTGTGAGCAGTACCAGGCACACTGACATGCGCCCAGCAGCAGAGTTTCCAATGAACACACCCGGCGGTCTTACCCGCATCACGGCCCTGTTCCAGCATCGTGCGGGACCAAACTCCATAGAGTCCCTAACGTATTGGCTGACGGCATGAACTACGGCACAAGGATAGGTCAAACAAAAGGGGTATTGAAAAGCAATTCCCTTCGCTGAGCATCTCATCGTCCCTCAATCACAACGCTGATTTTGGGTCGCCGGCTGACATCTCGCCAAATTGAGGCACCTGCCAAGGCACCTGATAAGCGCCGGTAATCGCATGCGTTAATACGAGAACTCCAGGTCAGCATTAGAGGCCCAATATTTGCAACTGATTTGAGAACAGCGTCACACAAATATAGTAGTACGCTCTCTAAGTCACTGATTTATTAGTAATATGGCTGTTTTCTGGTGAACTGAATAATTACATCGCTATGAACTCGACGGGGGTCATGCTATCCATCGCACCTACTGTGCGCAGAGAAGCTACAGGGTTTTTCTGTTTAGAGGAAGGTGTATCTCCCGAGGCCAGATACCACGGGCTTGCAAGGGAACTACTAGAGAGTGACGCCGCGTATTTTTGCGCTGCTGCCCATTGCGAAACCTTGCCGGGCTGCCAACTCGTGCATATGTTAGGACTTGAATCACTGGCGGCAGGGTGTGTGGTACAAAGAATTACCTGTCAGAATCATGGTAGCTTCTCCTTTTGGTTACAGGCTGTGGAGGCCAGGCTCCTTGATCTGGACTGTACTCACGCTCGATTTTATCAGCAATATCCCGACAACATGCTAGAGCAAAGCTTTACTCAACACGGCTATCGGCCAGTGGTGGAAATCGCACTTCTGAACACATTCGATACGACTATCGAAGCCGAAAATGAAACCAAAGAGATACAACTGCGCCCTGTACGCTCAGAAAGGGACTGGTCACTGAAACTGTCGCTACATCGCGATACACCACAAGATCCCGATGGTCACTCATCCACGGCGGATAG
>JAPUKZ010000460.1 GCA_027295405.1 Gammaproteobacteria bacterium | reverse complement strand
TGGGACGCACTCAGGACGCCATCGAGGAATGCCACCGGGCCATTGAGATCGACCCGGATTTCGGCAACCCGTATAACGACATCGGGGTCTATCTGATCGAGCAGGGAGCTGTCGATGAGGCCATCCCCTGGTTGGAAAAGGAAACCCGCGCGCACCGGTACGAAAGCTATTGTTTCCCCCATTACAATCTCGGGCGGATCTACGAGCAAAAGCGCCTGTGGAAAAAAGCCATCGAGTGCTACCGTGCCTCCCTCCGGCACAATTCGCGATACACGCTGGCAAGGGTGGCTCTGCGCCGTCTGCAAGCAATGATGAATTAGTGGCATATTCCCGGCATCGATCAGTTCCGGGCGCAGAACTCGCGAAGAGAAATCAGGCGCTTCTGGGTGGAGGTTCGAAGCCGGTCGCATTTCTGCTGCTCCTCACCAATCCAGCAAGGCAGCCTCAGCTGCAAAGCCAGGACCTAGGGCTAGCAGAATCCCCCGATCGCCCGCCCGGGCGGAGCCCGACTCCAAGACATCGTTGAGCACAAATAGAACTGTGGGAGACGACATATTCCCGTAGTTCCGCAGGATTCGGCGGGAGACAGCCAGATCAGCGTCGCTGATGTTAAGCGCCTCCTGAACCCGGTCAATTACCTTTCGGCCGCCCGGATGGATCAACCAGTGGCGGACATCGTTGCGGCTCAGGCCTTGTGGGAATAACAACTCGTCGAGTACCCGGTCAATGAGGGGGGGAGCCAGGTCGGGGATAGTAGGGGCGAGGATGATGCGCAGGCGTCCGTCTCGTTGTTCAAAACCTACAGAACCCTGGCAGCTTGTGTCCAGCAATGAGGTGAAGCCGACGATGCGCGGGCCAGTATCGGCCCGGCAAGTCAGCAAGCAGGCGGCCGCACCGTCGGAGCAGATGGCATTGCCCACCAACGTCTCCAGTGTATCGTCAATGTAATATGCGGCGGAGCAAATCTCTACCGCCACCAGCAGCACTTGGTGATCCGGATAGGCCAGGGCATGGTCATAAGCGCGCTGAAGCGTCGGAAGGGCTCCGGCACATCCCAGACCCAATAAAGCTCCTCGTTGCACGCTGCGCGAGAGCTGCATTTCCTTGACCAGGATCGTGGAGAGGTCCGGGCAGAGATAACCTGTGCTGGAGCAAACAAGGATGCAATCAATATCTTTGGCGCCCAAGCCCGCCTTTGCCAGGCAGCGCTGCGCTGCCTGCCGGGCAATCAGCACCGCACCTTCTTTATAGCGTCGGTGCAGGTCGTCCGGGCTCTCGTTTACAGCCCCATCCTTGGGATCCATGTAGAGGTAGCGATAATCAATGTCGCTGTTGAAAAAGATCTCGCGCGCAATCGGCCGGGTATAGCCTGCCATCCGCAACACCTCTTGCTGCGTAAAGCGCTGCGGTGGAACGGCCGTCGCCACCGATACGATGTGCGGCTGGGGTTTCTTCATCTCCAGACCATGGCTTTGCAGCCCAAAGGGTCAGCGTCTTCGGTCACCATTTGAGTATATTGTCCGGAATTTCCGATATTGAGCTTCCCCTTCGCCCATAAGCATACGCCAGCCGTCCTGTCGCTCCAATTTCAGATCGTGCTCAGTCAGTCTACTGACTTTCATGTTTATCAGTTCCCTATGGGCACCCGGCGCTTCAGTTCTTCAAAACCAATACAGGTGGGTACAGGCCTCCAGACCTGTACTGCGACAGGCAAAAATGCCTGTCCTACCTGGGCACTTTCGTTTTCAGCTCTTCAAAACCAGTTCAGCACGACGGTGATTTGTGCGGCGACCCTAACCGGCTCTCGAGCCTTGGTCATTTTAACTTGGATTTCGATCGTTTATTGCTTTTCCGGCAAAGCAAAAACATAAATCTCATTGTGGCCGCGCGGTGGCTTGATTTCGGGGACCAGCCGCAGGGGCGTACGAGTATGCCCAGCACCGTCTCCCGTCAGCACCGCGACGTACTGGGTTCCGTTGACCGAGTAGGTGATGGTGCTATTTTGAATGATACCCCCGAGAATCGTTTCCCAAAGGATCCCTCCGGTATCGGAGTCGAAAGCGCGGAACCGCCGGTTCAGATCTCCCCAAAAAATCAGGTCCCCGGCTGTGGCCAGCATGGCGCCATTTCCGGCGATCGGCGCGGTGTAAAATCGATGGATCTGGCCGGTAGCCATATTCACCTTGGCGATCCCGCCGAAAGCATTGGGGTCCGAGCCGGGACGGCGGATCACCTCTCCAGAGTCCCAACGTTCGTTCGCCATATTCACGGTTCTTTCAATGCACTCGTCGTGGTAAGGGATGTAAAGGGAGTTGTTGCCAGGATGGTAAGCCAGGGGCCAGTAACCTCTGGAATTTTGAAAGCAAACCATGCGCTTATCCCCGTTCTTTTTAAAGACTTGATCCCAGTTGATGTAAGTCTTGCCGGTTTCGACGTCCACTTTGGAAACAACGAATTCAGGGACGTCGTAGGGGAAGGGTGCGGCCCAGAGAAACTCACCGGTGACGCGGTCAAGTACAAATAGACCCCCAGGTTCTCCTACCGTGACCACGATGTCACGCTCCTGGCCGCGAGGAATCCGGGGGTTGATCCATTTCACCGACGTGGGATCAGGATTCACGGGCGTTCGAAGAAGGATTCGATCGTGAGCAAAATCCTGATCCCAATCATCCCCTGGCAGATGCTGGTAATACCAGGCAAGTTTGCCGGTGTCGGGATCGAGTGCCACGGTCGAATTGCTGTAAAGCTCGGCGGGCGCGGATCGCGAGATGGCGTCCGGGTTGCCGCCATGGCGTTGTATTCGAGTGTACGGCGTGGGATTGGCGATTCCCCAGTAAACCAGCCCGCGCACGGGATCGTACGATCCCGGCAGTCCCCAGGGCGTCGCCGACCTTTTCTCTACGGGCACGTTCGCCCAAGTGTCCCCCCCTGGCTCGCCCGGAGCAGGGGCGGTGTAAAACTTCCACAATTCCTTTCCCGTCCGCGCGTCAAACGCCACGATGCAGTCGCGCCCATCACCGCAGTTCCCCATTCCCGCTATGACTTTGTCGTCGATGACCTTGGGACCCGAACTGGAGAAAGAGCTTCTCGTTTCCCACCGAAGCTCGCCCGTGCGAGCGTCCAGGGCAACCAGGTATTCATCGGGTGCAGCGTAGACAATGAGGTCATCATAGATGGCGATCGTCCGGCCCGCTCTGTTCCGGCTGTCCTCGGGCAACTTGCGCAGGTACTCCCAAATTAGATCGCCGTTCGTGGCATCGAGAGCCTGTATGCCACCAGGGTTGGCTACGTACATGACACCACGGTAGACGAGAGGAATATGTTCGTGAATGCCGGGCGAGAGTCCGCGTGCCCAGGCCATGCGAAGCTGCCTCACATTCTGCCGATTGATCTGATCGAGCGGGCTGAAGCGCTGGTTGTCGTAGGTTCGGCTGTACATCAACCAGTCGTTTGGACTGGGGTTCAAGAGCATCTCTTCCGTGACAGGCGCAAAATCTTTGACCTGCGCTAAGGCCGCCGGTGTGATCATTCCGAAAACAATGGCCATAGCTAAAAATATAGTCTTGATCATACTGGTCCTCTGCATGAGTGAACCCGGACAGATTGCTCTCGCCGATCATTGTATCATCCATCACCAGGTGGCGAATGCCGTCCAGGGGGTCGGGTCATGGGTCCCATCTACAGGGACTTGGCCGCGTGGAATCCTCAAAAAAATCGGCTGAGGCTAAGTTGCTAGAGCGTCCAGTCAGGCCAACTAGAGCGGTTCTCCAGTTGGTATCGACCGTGTCCGAGCCGCGACCGCCCTGCGGTCCAGAGCCCCTACGGGCGGCGGGCCGTGAGGGAGCGGTTCCGAAAATGGGTCAATCAACCAGCGTTTGGTGTCCGCTTGCTTACGCGCGCGGCTCG